>NZ_JAHHPS010000138.1:0-12093 GCF_024606275.1 Endozoicomonas sp. SESOKO4
TCGACTATATCGTGGCCCTGCGCATAGTACCCGATTTGCCATTTACCCTGGTCAGGGACCATTATACCGGGCTACATACACTGTCTGTTGCCCGGACCAGAGCCAATCAGGCTATTCAATTTACTTATGTCGTAGAACCCGGAAAACCGCGCAGAAAAGCATCTGCTGCTAAAGATGCCCGTTCAGAACCATCAATACCTCCTGATGCCCGCTGTTCAGAAGGTATAAAAACAGTACTGAACAATCTGTTTGAGAAAATTAAAGACCAACCATCCGAAGTACAGGAGTTTTTGCTGACATTACAAAAAACTGAAGACAGGGCGCAACGCATTAAGGCGATCACGGACTATTGCAAACAGTTTACCGGTAAGACTGAACCGGAGAGCGGGGAGAATTTCTTTCGATTTCTGGTAACACAGCGGCAAGGCAGCTGTCGTCATCGTGTGGCTGTTTTTGTTGCTATTTGTCGTTATTTCGGGATTCGCTGTCGGCAAATTACTAACCCTAACCACAGCTTTCCAGAGTATTCCGTGAATGGTGGTCGAACCTGGGAAGCAGTGGATTTGGGTGGGGAGCCCAGACTGCGAACAGAAATCAGACCTGACTTCCAGCTCACCAAAAAGGTAAGTCGTTCCAGCTCTGTGTCAAAGAGGAATATGGGTCACCTGAAGGGGGTGATGAAAAATGCTGATTTAGCACAACAGCAAGCTCTGGCCAAAACCTTTGATATGTGTCCTGAGGAACTGCACAAAGCGCTTGAGACAAACATGGCATTTCCAAACATTAATCTAAGTACTTTCGAAATAGTCAAAAAACTTTGGGAAGAAAAAGATTTAACCCATTTTTCTGCGGGTATCTCAATGTTAGAGTCGCTGGAGACAAAAGCGTTGGGCTATTACGAGAAAAAACTGGTCGGCGCTGTGCGTGACAGCAGCTTCAACAACTATAAACCGATGTCTGAGGCAGTAAAAAGAATACTGTCCAACAGTGATGGCTATCAGGTCATTGAACAACTCAAGTCACTTCATTCGAAAATGATTGATCAGGCGGGAGCAAGTTCTCAACAGTGGTTGAGTTCAATAGTGGATATACTGATGCACAGTGACCTGAGCAATCCTCCGGTTATTCGCTTTGCCTATGCGGCTTTGGATTTGGGTTGGCTGGATCCGCCGTCGGTGTATGAGAGTCATATTATAGAGGCTGCTGAACATCATGAGTTATTGTTGCGTCTGGAAGGTGTCGATGAACTGAAGGCTAAAGCCGCTGATGGCCTGAAAAAGTTTTATCAGCAATGCTTGTTCAGGGAAAAAAACAGCCAGAAATGGCAGTTGGCTTATGAAGGTTTCCAAAAGAGTAAAGATAATGCCTTATTTATTACTCATGGTTATGATGGGTTTTCGTCATTCCTTGAAGATAAAATTTCTAATTCATCGTTAAAGCCCATCTGGACCGATAATCCTGAGGGCACTCCGAATATAGAACGACTGCTGGTGCAACATCCCGCGTTTTCGAAATTAAGCTCAGGCAAGACGAACCACCGTTTGGTGATTATCATGGGGCAACCCTTGAGCGACGAAGTGATTGATGAAAAAGCAGAAGCCTTGCTTCACAAAAAAGTCGAGAACAGCCCTGACTTGAAACAGCTCCTGGCAAGAATTAATCAACGTAAAGCAATAAGAAAACAATATGTCGATGCTATGGAAGAATTGAAAAAGCCCGATGCTTCTACAAGCTATAACGAGTCCATGTCTCCTCATGATCACTACCGGATTCAAAAAGAAGAATATGAGGAAAAAAAGCATGATCTCAACAGCAGGTACTTAAAGTCCATTGAGGCGTTTGATGGAGAGAAAACGGCTATGGATGATATAGAAAACAAATGCAGGCAAGCGATTCAGCAGGCCTTCAGTCATTACCTCTATGAAGCGACACACTCGAAAGGCGGTTGCTTGACGTATTGTTGGGCCGATGCTGCTATCAAGGGGGTCGGGGGTTTAGACCATTACGGCGCTCATGACCCCTCCTCACCGGAAGAACTGTATGCCATGATGTCTGCAATTAATAGCTCTTCCCATTTTCAGGAATCTGTTAAGGATGCCTGCGTAAGGCAGGCACTCAATGCCAGTAACGCTTTGGTACTCAAATCCGATGAGCTGACAAAAATTGCCGAAGAGTTTTTGAGCAGCGTGAATTTGAACTCGTTGTGTGACTCATTGGATATGTAATAACAGTTTCGTCATGATGAGTTTTTTCGAGATAATTAACTTCCTTCCGAAGCAACGAACCGCTATCAAAATGGAACTTTCATACTAATTTAAGGTCATATTATTAAACAGTCTCAATTAAATCCTTCAGATGGCAGTAGGGAGATTAACTATGGATGGCCCAATTCGTGGAGAATTAAACAAATCAATTCGTAACAACGGCGTGCCTGATAACAGCATTCCAGCCAAGAAAGCAAAGCTTGGTGAACCGATTGCAAAGATCTGCTCTGATGTATCGGTCAATCTCAATCTATCGTCATCTCCGATTAGGGTGCCTGACAAGGCGAGAACCGTATCCTCAACGGATTCCTCGCTCCCCGGTGCTTCTCATTCCTTCGATTTTCGGTTTGTCACCAGTGATGATGAGGTTCGACAGCTTTTAGTGGCCCTGACCGGTGACGAAAATCGTGATGTCACCCTTATCTCCCATCCCGATGACCTCTCACAGGCTAATCTGGTGAGTCGGTTGAGCATTTCCGGCGATGGTCGTCACATTCTACGTGCGGGCAAGCTTTTTGAAGGTCCACAGCCACTAACCCTGGTGATGGATATCCGAAAGCTCACCAGCGAGCATCTGCCAAAATTTAACGATTTGCTCGACCCGGCTAACCCCAGTCTGTATGACAAAGTCAGCCAGAAGAAATGCCCCTTGGGAAAGCATGTTTATCTGCTGGTTCTGGCAAGCCCTGCGCAGTTGACATCGGTTGCTCAGAGTGACGTTGCTTCGGGAGCCGCCGCTTCGGGAGCCGCCGCTTCGGGAGCCGCCGCTCCGGGCGCTGATTTCTGGCGGCGAATTAATCGACCGGGAAATACCTGGCAGTTCGATGCACAGACCGGCAATGACCAAGCGACGGAGATCAACAAAGTTCCTCCGGTATTGGCCGAACTCCCGAGTGCCGAAAGTGCCATGGATGACGACCATACCGTTGTTATTGACTGTCACTGGCACAGTCACTGGCGACAGTTGCTGCTGGGCGGTCCCGGAGTCGATAAACAGGGGCGAATCCGGCACATCCCCGGCAGGCTTGAGCTGTTGAGGGCCGGACAGCGGGTGATTCTGAAAGGAGCCAACTGGCAGGATCTGGCGTTCGAGCAGGTTATCCGACAGATGCAGTCGCAAAAGTGTTTCGAGAGCAATGGCAAGATCTGTCAGTTACCAGATGATGTTCAGTTTTATCAAATGCCGATAGGGAATGACGAACTTCATTCGCTGTTCCAGAGCCTGTCTCACTCCAGCGACAAAGAACTTGATAAAGGACTTGATAAAGAGCACGCAGTAAAAAAACCGATCATCATTAACCAGAGTAATGTTTCAGAATGGCTGAGCCCAATTGCCATTGCCCCGGAAGGCTATGCAGTTCCTAACACCTGTCTGTTGGAACAAGTTCGGGCAGGTGGTTCAGTCACCATAACGTCCCCCCTCAATGAAGCACTCTGGTTTTGTTTGCTGGGTTCACTGCAGACTATTCGCGAGACAACGGGCCTGGAGCCCCGACTGCACGTTGCTCATACAAAAGGGCAGCCGAAAGCCCTGAGTTTGGAAGAAAACGATGAGCATTCTTTGTCCAGAAGCCATCAGCCGTTCAGGAGCCGTCAGCTGCTGAAGAGCCTTCAGCTGCAGAAAAAAGTCAAAGGCCACGCCGCCTTTAATGCCGTCAGGTATCAGCAGCCTTCCCAGGCCAGTCACTGGATCAATCGCCAGACATTACCTTTGGTGATTCAGATCAATGAACAGACCAGCCTCGGTCAGCTGTTTGATAATATTCATATCACCTCAGAACAAGAGGCACATTTTGGCCGACGTCAAAGTGAGTTGCAGGAGGCATTAACCGCTGGCAAACCGGTCGTGTTGCGGGGACTCGAGAATAATCCAAGACTTCAGCAACTTCTGGAACCCCTGGCTGTGGGGCAACCTCTTTTGGTTAATGGCCAGCTACAGGCCTACCCGAATGCTCATGTCACTTTTCTATGGCCTGAGTCTGCGAAAAGCCCTTCTTCGGTATTCAGTTCATTGGTTGCCACGGGTAAAACGTGTCCTGAGATCGATATCTGGGATTTCAATGCATTCAAGCATGGTATCCCCCGGGCTGAGTTGCCCAAACAGGCACTTCAGCAACTTTACGAAGCGTTTAAAACAGTACCTCCCAGGCTCTGTAACCCTCTGCCTGAACTGACCGAACAATCACTGCATAACCTGATACTGGCTGCCCGGCGAGCACAGCAGGTTGACCAGTCGCCGCAACTCCTGCCCCGTCACTGGCGCAAGGCCGTTGATAGCGTCATCACCCATGGTACCCGGCAGAATCCGGCAGTGCGTGATTTTATGAAAGTAGCCTGTTGGCAGTTATTGCCGGATGCCCATAAAAAGCCCGATGAGGATCAAACTGCCTCGGTGGATCCGGATCGGTTAAATGACATCATCAGCAGTGCCCCGCAGCTGGATAGAGAGTTTGTGAAACAGAACCTGTGGTCACTGGCCAGAGCTTCTGACCCGGCAGTCTTTAAGGACACTCAATTTGAAGGATTTCAACTGTCCTATGAAAGTTTATTTCCGCATCGGTATGCAAATCAAATTCTGGGAAGGCTCTGTGCAATAATCGTGGCCCATGCTCCCGAAGAACAAAGGCAGGCAATTGCGTATCAGTTGGCAGTTGATCCGGCAGCAGCAGAGCCCTATCAACGGTTAGCCATCAGGCCATCAAGACAGATTAAACGTTTGCAAGATGCACTGGCTTCTGGTTGGCAGTTAGCTTTGTCATCGGGGCAGACCCGATCCGAAGCTATTCACGCTCTGGCCACTGATTGTTTTCACATGGCCAGGGCAGCAAATTCTGATGTGCAATGCATTGAATGCATAGCCAACCGCCTGTCTGAATCACTGGTATGGCAGGGTTCCGCTGATCAACCCTTGTCAGCACTGGCTGACGATCTTTATCACGGCCTGATGAATCAAAAAGATCGTGAAAGTCGCCGATTGTCCCGCCTCCATGACCGGTTGGCAGACTCACCCGTTATATTCCTGCAGGGAGAAACCGGCACCGGGAAAAGTTACTTTTCCGCCAGGATGGCAAAAGCCTCAGGGGAGGTTTCGGTGATTTCCCTTGGGCCTTCTGACAGCGAACAGACCCTGATGAAACGCTGGCAGTGGCAAAAACACGCCGATGGCGACCGCTCTATGGTGCAGCAAAACCGGATGCTGATGGAATGGGCCAAAACACCCGACAAAGACGAGCGCTATGTCACCCTGATTCTGGATGAAGCCAACCTCGCCAAAGCGGGATTGCTGGCGTCATTAAACGGCTTATGGGAACCGGAACCCTGCATCTATGTGAATGGCCATCCTGTCAAGGTCAGCTCAAAGCACCGGGTGATTCTGACCGGTAACCCGGATCATTATGCCGGACGCCAGCTGGACCCGGCGCTGGAAGAGAAACTGCCCAGAGCTTATTACCCTCGTCTGGATCAGGCATTTCTTCGAGACCTGGTGGTTGAACCGGCTCTGGTCAGACAGCTACAACGGCACCTGCCGGAGCCTCAAATAAACGACATTGCACACAGTGCGTCCGAAAGTGTGATGACACTCTGGCAATATTATCAGGAACTGTTACCGGAGCATGAGTTTACCCCCAGGGATTTAACGGATATCTGCAGTTGGGTGGGTTGGTATCTGGATTGTGCGCTACCTGTAAACGACAGTATTACCAGTGAAAAAATGAACGGTTTGATCCGGCAAAGTTTTCGGGATGTACTGGGTCCCGAAATCAGCGAAACTCATCAGGATGCCCTGTCAGCACTGGAAATCTGGTTTGCTGCCCGTTACGACCCGGACAACACCCTGAGCAACAAAGTTCATAACCAGACCACCCTGCACTCTATACAGCAGGCCTTCAAAGAAATCACCAAACAAACGCGACCTGACTTTGATACCTCCGGATCGGCAGTCCATGAGCTGGTGCAACGCTTGGGACAAGATCTAAGCCGGTGTCAGCAGGCTTATCATTTCAACAGGAAACACGACGGCCGTCAGGCGACACTGGTTGAAGGCCCGGCCGGTCGGGGTAAGGATGCCACGCTGAACCTGATGATTGAAAGTGTCAAACAGCAGGCTGAGCGACGGGGAGAATCCATGCCAGAGGTCTCTCTCCTGAATGCCTGTGATTGTTCCTGGGACAAAGTGTGTGAAGCGATCCAGAAGGCCAAAGTGCATGGCGGCATCGTGGTTATTTCAGAGATGAATCTGATCGACAGCCAGCACCTGGAAGGTGAATTGAACGATATTCTTGCGGGTGACGCCCATCCGGGCTTCCACTTGTTCGCCACCATCAACCCACCGGAGTACAGCGGGCGAAATCCCTTATCACCGGCGCTGAAAGGGCGTTTCCGGCATCTGCCTGTTCGGCAGTACAGCCCGGCAGAATTACAGACCATTGCCGAGAAAGTGTTGCCAGAGTCCTCAGAAGGGAAATTCGTCGCTAAAAAGCTGACAGAAAAACATTGTCATTTAAGGGCTTACCTGCAACGACACAACTTGCCGTTGCAGCCGACCAGCCTTGATTTACAGAATGTGGCCAGAGCCGTCATTCGGGGGGGGGGATTTTACCGAAGACGGACTTCTTCAGTGCCTTAATCAGCATTACCGGCTTTACCTGATGGCCGCCGGGATATCGCTGGAGGAACTGCCAGAGCCATCGGCGCTTGCCATGACTACCTGTGAGCTTGATTCCGGACTTTGCCGTTGGTTCAACCAAACGGTATCGGGTATTAACCGTCCCTGGTTGATACGAAAGAGTTACCTCAACAGTATCGATGAAAAACGCCACGAAATACGTATTAAGGCGGATCTGGATGGAGAGGAAGCCAGAACAGAAATCATCAAAATGGTGGCTCAGGCCAGATGGCAGGCGTTCGGTCTTTCCCTGAAGCCGGATCGGTCAGATGATATTCTCACCCGGGCACTTTACCGACATTGTCAGCAACGCTGGTTTAATCATGAGTTTGGCGAGACGAGCGTAGACGTTAACAGGGTATTTGTCCTGACGGAAGAAGAGGAACAAACGCTGAAATTATCTGCTTCTCAGCTTTATCTTCAGGAGGCTGAGAAGTGGGTAGAGGCGTGGATCGCCCAGACAGCTAAACCGTGTCCTGCGCTTTGGCAGCAGATGAGTGATCGGCTGAACCATTTGGTTGACGATGTTACTAACAAAGCGTTGGCTATTGGCAGTAATAACGCGCCTGAACCATACGATCCGCAAGTCCACGAAAAACAGGCTGGGGTATTGGACCGGGAAACGAACTATGATTGGCAGGAGACGCGATCTGTTACCGATTATATAGTTTTTAATATGCACCATTCTCCTGCGACTTATCGGGTGTCGGCAGCGGATATTTATGTGACTGCTGAGGGTAAAGTCAAAAAGATCAATCTTGATAATATACACATTTATGGGGTCGAAACCCTCAGACCGGACCGTTTACCGGGGCCTGATCAGTCAGTGACATTAACCAGCGATCAAACGTTCGCTACCTTGTACTTGTCATCGAAAAATGGTCAATATTCATTGCCCAGCCTGACGCCTGACGACTATATAGTGGCCTTGCGTACTGAACCCGATTTTCCATTTATCCTGACCAGGGACGTATATACCGGGCTTCATACACTGACTATTCCAGAGGACTACACTGAGCAAACTATTCGGTGTGCTTATGTCATAGAACCCAGAGAGCCGGGCAAAAAAGCACCTGCTAAAGAAGCCAGACCAGAAGGGCCAGCACATTTTGACGCCCGCTGTTCAAAAGGTATGAAGGCAGTGATAAAGAGACTTTTTGAGACGGTTAACCACGTTGACCAACACCCACCCGAAGTACGGGTGATTTTGCAGGCCATAGAAAACGCTGAAGACACGGAGCAACGAATTGAGGCGATCACAGAATATTGCAAACAATTTTCCGGTGAGACTCAACCCGGGCGCCATGAAAATTTCTTTGACTTCCTCGTAACAAAGCGGCAAGGCAGCTGTCGCCATCGTGTGCCTGTTTTTGTTGCTCTTTGTCGTTACTTTGGGATTCGATGTCGTGAAATTAATAACAAAGACCACAGCTTTGCTGAATATTCCGTAAATGGAGGCCAAACCTGGGTGTCAGTGGATTTGGGCGGGGCGCCTGTAGAGGCAACAGAAATCAAGTCTGACTTCCAGCACACCATAAATACCAGCCATTCCAGCACTCAGCTCAGGAAGAATAAGGAGCTCCTTCAGGATCTCCTGAAAGGGGCTGACCCGGAGCAACAGCAAATTCTGGCTGAAGCCTCTGGCTTGAGCCTTGGGGAACTGAACAAAGCGCTTGAAAGAAACAGTGCATTGCCAGAAAACCATCTAAGTATTTCCGAAATAGTAAAGCACCTCTGGGGGAGAAAAGATTTAACCGGTTTTTCCATGGGTGTCTCAATGTTAGAGGCGTTAGAGACAAAAGCATGGAGCGCTATCGATACGCGCCTGGCCGGTGATGTGCAGGTGTATGACGCCAGTAAATATACCAATAGACCGATGTTGCAGGCAGTAAAACAAATATTGTCTGACCATGATGCAAATCAGATCACTGAAAAACTCAAGTCACTCCATACAAAAATGATTGTTCAGGTCGGAGCAAATCCTTGCAACTGGTTATCTACAATGGTGGGCATGCTGATACAAAGTGACTTGACCATACCTTCGGTCATTTTTTTTGCCCATGAAGCTCTGGCATCGGGTTGGCTGGACCCAAGGACCTACTGGGGCAGAATTGGGACCCCTCCCAATGAACTTCTTAATCTGTTGGTGCGTCTGGAAGCTATCGATGAACTGAAAGTTAAGGCTACACAGTGCCTGAAAGAGTGGTATAAGGCATTGTTTTCCAGGGATGAAAATATCTTTATGTGGCGGTTGGCTTACAATCGCTTCCAGGGGGAAAAAAATAATGCCTTCTTCATCACTGATTGTCATGATGGGTTTTCGCCATTTCTTGAAGGTAAAATAGCCAGCTCATCTATACAGAACTCTTGGACGGACATACCTGAGGGCATTCCGAATATAGAACGAATGCTGGTGCATCAACCCGCGTTTGTAAAGTTAACCTCGGGCAGGGCGAACCACCGTCCAGTGATTATCCTGGGGCAACCTGTCTGGGGCGGCAAAGTGCTGGATGAAAAGATCGAAGCCCTGTATCAACAAAAAGTCGGGAACAGTCCGGACTTGAAGCCGTTATTGGAAAAAATGAAACAATCTGATACGACGGCAGGTCAATGTCAGCGCAAACCCATTCCAGAGTCCCCTGAGAAGGACTGTGGGCCTTTGGATGCTTTAAGAAACAAATGCAAACAAGCGATTCAGCAGGCCTTCAGTCATTACCTTTATGGAGTCACCCACTCGAAAGGCAGTTGTTTAACCTATTGTTGGGCCAAAGCTTCGATCTTCGAAAGCTCACCAGACTTGTACGGTGCTCGTGACCCATCCTCGCCAGAAGAGCTACATGCAATGATGTCTGAAATTGATAGCTCTTTGGGGTTTGAGAACTCTCTTAATCTTGCCTACCTGCGGCAAACACTCAACGTCAGTGACGCTCTGGTGCTCAATTCCGACCAGCTGACGAACATTGCCGAAGAGTTTTTGAAAAGCGTTAATTTGAATTCGATGTGTGATTCACTGGATACGTGATAGCCGTTTGGCCATGATGAGCTTTTCGAGTCCGATTAATACCTTCAATGGTTTCGGGCAACCATTCAAATAGAACTTTTATCCTGTCTGAAGGTCATACAATTAAACGGTTTCAATGCTGTTCTTCAGATTACAGGAGAGAGGTTGACTATGGATGGTCGGATTGATGGGCAAATAAACAAACGCGCTCTTGCTCTTTATGAAGGTGAAACGCCCAAGAAAGCAAAGCTGGAGTTATTGTCGAAAGAGCATGGAGATCTCTGCCGCAGGGTAACATCCCAGCTGGCTATATCGTCACTCCCGACGACATTGTCCGCTAAAGTGAGGACTGTATCTTCAGCAGATTCCCCGTTCCGCAAGGCTTCCCATTCCTTCGATTTTCGTTTTGTCGCCAGTGATGATGAGGTTAGACAGCTTTTAGTGGCCGAGACCGGCGATAAGCATCGGGATGTCACCCTTATCTCCCATCCCGATGGTCTCTCTCAGGCTAATCTGGTGAGCCGGTTGAGCATCTCCGCTGATGGTCGCCACACTCTCCGCTCAGGCAAGCTGTTTGAAGGTTCAAAGCCGCTCACTCTGGTGATAGATATCCGTAAGCTCACCAGTGAGGAGCTACCAAAATTTAACGATCTGCTGGACCCGGACAACCCCTGTCTGTACGACAAAGTCAGTCAGAGTAAACGCCCCCTGGGTGAGCATGTTGCTCTGCTGGTGGTGGCAGATCCTGCACAGTTGGCATCGGTTGGCCGGTGTGATGACGCTCCGGGGGCTGATTTCTGGCGGCGAATTAATCGGCCGGGAAATACCTGGCAGTTCGACCCGGAGAATGGCAAGGACTCATCGATGCACATCAGCGAGGTTCCTCCGTTATTGGCTGAACTTCCTTGTGGCGAAAGGGTTATGGACGACGGCAATACCATTCTTATCAACTGTCACTTGCACAGTCACTGGCGACAGTTGCTTCTGGGTGGTCCCGGAGTGAGTGAGCAGGGGCGGATCCGGCACATCCCCGGCAGGTTTGAACTATTGAAGGACGGACAACGGGTAATTCTGAAAGGGGCCAATTGGCAGGATCTGGCCTTTGAACAGACGATTCGACAGATGCTGGCGCAAAAAAGTTATGAGAGCAATGGCAAGATCTGTCAGTTACCGGACGATGTTCATTTTTATCAGATGCCGGTAGGTAAAGATGAGCTTAATTCACTGTTCCAAAGCCTGTTCCACTCTCTGCCCGGCTTGAGTGAGGAAAAACTTGATAAAGGGCTCTCCCCAAATAAACCAAAAGACCCGATCATCATTAACCAGAGTAATATCAGGGAGTGGCTGAGCCCCATTGCCATTGTCCCGGAGGGCTATGCAGTTCCTAATACGGGTCTGTTGGAACAAGTTCGAGCGGGTGGTGTAGTCACCGTCACATCTCCCCTCACTGAGGCACTTTGGTTTTGTTTACTGGGTTCACTGCACAGGATTCGGGAAACGACAGGTCTGGAGCTCAGACTGCAGGTGGCTCATACCAAACGGCAACCAAAAGCTCTGGAATTGGAAGAAACCGATAAATACCCTTTGTTCGCTGACCTTCACTCAAAGGAAAAAAATAGCGGTCACGCCGCCTTTAGTACCGTCACGTATCAACAGTATGCCCAGGCAAGTCATTGGATCAATAATCACTCTGAATCACCTTTGGTCATTCAGCTTAATGAACAGACCAGCTTCAGTCAGCTGTTTGATAATATCCATATCGCCTCGGAACAAAAGGCACATTTTGGACGACGTCAGAGTGAGTTGCAGGAGGCTTTAAACTCTGGTGGGCCGGTCATATTGCGGGGGCTCGAGACTAATCCAAACCTCCAGCAACTTCTGGAGCCCCTGGCCGTTGGGCAACCTTTGTTGGTTAATGGCCAATTACAGGCTTACCCGGAAGCTCGTGTCACCGTTCTCTGGCCTGAGTTTTTGAAAAGTTCATCTCCACTATGGCGTTCGATAATAGCCACGGGTGAACCGTGTCCCGGGGTCGATATCTGGGGGATCAATGAGGTTAAGCATGATATCCCCCGGGCTGAGATGCCACGAAAAGCGCTTCAACAAATTTACGAAGCGTTTAAAACCGTGCCTCCCGACCTTTGTAACCCTCTGCCTGAACT
>NZ_JAHHPS010000139.1:0-29416 GCF_024606275.1 Endozoicomonas sp. SESOKO4
GTCAGGGTACCTTGGCTTTATTCTTTTGAATGAGTCCTGATCTCGCCGGATGCCTTTGACAAAGAGGCTATTTAGGATTTTCGGAGATAAATATGTACGCAGTTATCAAAACTGGCGGCAAGCAGTACCGTGTTGCTGAAGGCACAACCCTGAAGGTTGAAAAGCTGGACGTAGTGGCAGGTGAGAGTCTGGATATCAGTGATGTACTGCTGGTAGCCAACGGAGAAGAAGTCAAAATTGGCGCTCCTGTTGTTGAGGGTGCCAAGGTTACTGCTGAAGTTGTAGCTCATGGTCGTGGTCCAAAGATCAAGATCATCAAGTTCAAGCGTCGTAAGCACCACCGCAAGCAAATGGGCCACCGTCAGTGGTTCACTGAGCTGAAAATTACCGGCATTGCTGGCTAATTCAGGCCTTTAAAAGGCATGGCTGATGGGCTGGAAGCAGTTCGTTAAATACTTCTAAGGTCTGCATCTGGTGTGGTAGCCGGCTGTTGGACCGAGCTAAAAGGAGAGCAGCATGGCTCACAAAAAAGCGGGTGGTTCTACTCGTAACGGTCGCGATTCAGAAAGTAAACGCCTTGGCGTTAAGCGTTTCGGCGGTCAGGTCGTCAGCGCAGGTAACATCCTGGTTCGACAACGTGGTACCCGATTCCACGCGGGTGAGAATGTCGGCATTGGCAAGGATCACACTCTGTTCGCCAAGGCTGATGGCAAGGTTGTTTTTGAGGTTAAAGGTCCTCAGAAGCGTAAGTACGTTCGCATCGAAGCTGCGTAACAGTACTTCTGGTGTTCGCCCCCCTGTTGAGGGTGACGCCATAGAAAAGCCCCGCTTTTTGGCGGGGCTTTCTTGTATGTGCGTAAAGTGATTTGAGTGGTGTAGACTCCTGAGGTTGAGTGTCTGGAGGTCAATGCTTTTCTTTTGCTGTGGGCATCTGGTTGAGTATTTATCTGCAGGTATTGACCGTTTGAAGTCATTGCTGCGGGAGGTTTTGAATGAAGTTTGTTGATGAAGCCACCATCAAAGTTCAGGCTGGCAAAGGTGGCAATGGCTGCCTGAGTTTCAGGCGTGAAAAATACGTTGCCAAGGGTGGACCGGACGGTGGTGATGGTGGTGACGGTGGCAGCATCTATGTGGTTGCAGAGAATGACCTGAACACGCTGGTGGATTATCGTTATCAGCGCAGTTATAAGGCAGAAAGTGGCGAAGCGGGTCGTGGTCGCAACTGTTCCGGTGCCAAGGGGCAGGATTTAGAATTGCCGGTACCTGTAGGCACTACGGTTGTGGATGATGAAACAGAAGAAGTGATGGGTGATCTGACTCACGTGGGCCAGAAACTACTGGTAGCCCAGGGGGGGTGGCACGGTCTGGGTAACACCCGTTTTAAATCCAGCGTCAACCGTGCTCCGAGGCAGACTACCAAAGGTTCTCTGGGTGAAGAGCGTTCGCTTCGACTGGAACTCAAGGTTATTGCCGACGTGGGTCTACTGGGTATGCCCAATGCAGGTAAGTCCACCTTTATTCGCTCAGTCTCTCAGGCTAAGCCGAAAGTGGCAGACTATCCCTTTACCACACTGGTGCCTAACCTGGGTGTAGTGAGTGTGGAGAAACATCGCAGTTTTGTTATTGCTGATATTCCCGGTCTGATTGAGGGTGCCGCTGAAGGTGCTGGCTTGGGGATTCGATTCCTGAAACATCTTTCACGTTGTCGTGTACTCCTGCATTTGGTTGATGTGGCTCCATTTAATGAGAGCGATCCTGTAAATGTTGCTAATGCCATTGTGGATGAATTGAAACGTTTTAGTCCTGCCCTGGCTGAGCGTGAGCGATGGTTGGTATTGAACAAGCTCGACCTGTTGCCGGAAGATCAGCAGAAGAGAGTCTGTGATCAGGTGATCTCAGAACTGGGTTGGGAAGGTCCTGTTTATAAGATTTCTGCAATCTCTTCCCGGGGCACAGAAAAGCTGGCTCAGGACCTGATGACTTACATTGAAGAACGTAATCTTCAGGAAAGCGAAGATGCAGAAATGGCCGCTCAGGAAGCAGAGGTTCGTCACAAGCTGGAACAAGAGGCTCGCAGGCGAATGCGCGAGCTGGCAGAAGAGAGAAGGCAGCAGCGTCTGGCCAGAAAGGCTGAAAAAGCGGCTCGAGACGATGATGATCATGACGACGATGATGACGTTGAAGTGTTCTACGCACCCTGATCTTAAAGAAGAGAGCGCAGGAGAGTAGCATGAGTGAGCGTAGCAGACTGAAAACAGCCCGGCGCTGGGTGGTCAAAATAGGCAGCGCCCTGTTAACGGATGAAGGACGTGGTCTGGCCGTTGAACAGATTGATGGTTGGGTTGATCAGTTGTGCGAACTGCGTAGACAGGGCATTGAGCTGGTTCTGGTATCATCCGGGGCGGTAGCGGCAGGTATGGAAAAGCTTGGGAAAAAGCAGCGGCCGAGTGCTCTGAATGAGCTTCAGGCTGCTGCTGCTGTGGGTCAGACGCGACTGGTTCAAACTTGGGAAAGCAGTTTTCAGAGGCATGATGTTCAACCAGCCCAAGTGCTGCTGACTCACGCTGATCACAGTAATCGTCAACGATATCTGAATGCTCGCAGTGCCCTGAGGACGTTGCTCGATATGGGGGTGGTGCCCGTCGTTAATGAGAACGATACCGTTGTGACCGATGAGATTCGATTTGGTGATAACGATACCCTCGGTGCACTGGTGGCCAATCTGGTGGAGGCCGATGTTCTGGTGATTCTGACGGATCAGAATGGTTTGTATACAGAAGATCCTCGTAAAAACCCCGCTGCGAGATTGATGAATGAGGCCAGAGCCCTTGATCCTGTTTTGGATGCTATGGCGGGTGGTGTCAGCGGTCGTCTGGGTCGCGGTGGTATGCAAACCAAGCTTCGGGCAGCTCGTCAGGCTGCGGCTTCTGGTGCGGCAACAGTCATCGTCGGTGGGAAGATTGAGAATGTCATCCGTCGTCTTTTTGAGCAGGAAGTTCTGGGTACTTTGCTCACGCCGGATCATGAACGAATGGCTGCTCGCAAGCAGTGGTTGCAGGGGCATATGCAGACTTCAGGTAAGCTGATGCTGGATGCGGGTGCAGTGAATGTGCTTAAAAATCAGGGCAAAAGCCTTCTTGCTGTCGGGGTAAAGGCTGTAGAGGGGCGCTTCCTCCGCGGGGAGATGGTGGCCTGTGTCGATGAGTCCGGCCATGAAGTGGCTCGTGGTTTGATCAATTATGGTTCAGATGATGCCAGGAAAATTATTGGTAAACCCAGTCACAGGATTGGTGAATTGCTAGGTTATTCGGGAGAGCCTGAGCTTTTGCATCGAGATAATATGGTGCTTGCAGGGCATTGAGCCAGTTATGGGGTCTATGGGACCAGATCGTAACTTATTTTGAAAGTAGACTTCATGATCTGATCCCGGTTTTCACACTTTTATTCCTGTTTGTTTTTTCTCCACAGAAAGGATGATGCTTTTGCCAAGTGTTTGCCCAGCCAGGCAGTATGGCTGGCAATCAATCCTGATTGTTTGGCAGCCCAGAGAATCAGGAAAAAGTTGGAGGCGACAAATTTTTTGCCGTAGTAAGGCCAGTTTTTGGCACTGATGGCGCTGTGTTTCCTATTGTATTTGAAAATGGGGATACAGTCTTCCAGAGGGGAGCCTGTCAAACTTTCAAAGATAATGTTAAAGGCAGCCTGACCAAATGAAACACCCAGAGCGCTTCTTGCGCCCATGCCTAAATATTTGGCCGCTGCCATTTTGATGGAGCTGAAGGTAAATGCAGAGACTGCGACTTGTTGGCTCAGAACAGCCCATGAGGTGGTTGCTACAGTGTTATAATCTGTGCCTTCCGTGTGTAACTTCTGATACTCCTCTTTTACTGTCTCTAAAGCATAGCCTCCGGTATCCCAATCGTCTTGAAACTCGGCGCCCTTGTTTTGTTGGTAAAGAAGGTTTGCCTGAGCAATGATGCCGGCGGTATTCAGTGTCAAGATAGTCAGTGAATTCCAGATGCCTGTTTGGTGAAACGAAATACCCAGAGCGAGTGCCATAACGTAGTAAATGGTGTATTCAGAGGCACCGGCTGCACCGAATGCCAGAGGTGGAAGCAGGAGGAGCATGCCGGTATTTTTGCTCATATAATCGCTGATTCCACTATTGGTCAGGCCGGAATCTTTTTGTTCGGAGGCTTGAGCATTCCTGGAGTCCATGAAAACCTCTTTTGCGTTCTCCATGGCGATAGTTCGGTAAAGGAACTGATTGTCGCCCCTGGCGAATGTCTCGAACGACGCGTGAGTCTTGGTAACAGCATCTGCGATCTTCCGGAAGAACTCATGATCGCTTTCGGTCGGAGTAGGGTGATTGCCAATTTTGGCTATCTGCATGATCTTTGTGATCTCGCCGGTGCAGACGACTTTTGGAAGTGTGGGGTAATCAGACACCGTCTCTTGTACGATTGCAGCAGCCTCGACGGGGTTTATTTTGTAGGCGAATTTGGCTATTCCCATCTCGGTAATTACCTCAGTCGATGTGCCTTTTGGGGCGCAAAATACCAAAGTGAATTCCTGTGGAGTGGGCGTCGCATAAGAGAGCGTTGCTGTCAGGCAGCTGAAAGCGAGCAAGAGTAACGAATAAACATACCGCATGATTAAGATCCTCGTTGAGAGGGGGTAGAAAGAAACAATGCGGAAGTATAGTTGTGAATTTAAAGTTTCAATTTGTAAAGGCATAAAAAAAGCCGGTAAAAAACCGGCCTTTTTGTAATGCCCTTGCTACGCGGGGCTAACAATTATGCAGACAGAGCTTTGATCTGTGCATTCAGGCGGCTCTTGTGACGAGCAGCCTTGTTTTTGTGGATGATGCCTTTGTCGGCCATGCGGTCGATCACTGGCACAGCCGCAGTGTATTCAGTTTTAGCCAGTTCAATGTCTTTGGCTTCGATGGCGCGAACTACTTTCTTGATAGAAGTACGAACCATGGAGCGCAGGGAAGCATTGTGATTACGACGCTTCTCAGCCTGACGGGCGCGCTTCTTGGCGGATGGAGAGTTAGCCATTTGTGGTGCTCCTAAGAATCTTGATTAACCGTTTGCACTGTCTTTAAACAGGGCTGCTTCGGGCACCCTGTTGGGAGTATGGTGTTTGCCGCGTCACCGACGAATCCCCCGGGCAAGGGCTTCACCAGTGCCATACCCATACAGTCGAGTCGCGGAATCATGCCTATTTGAACAAGGGTTGTCAATAAGGCTTCTTGACGCTTTGGCACGCAAACCCGCATCATGCTGTTATTAACTTTGACAACTCAGTACTATCGCCAGTTTTTGATCGTTTGAGCAACCTGAATGTCCATAGAGAACCTATCAGAGAGCCCTCAGAAGAGTGAAGATGAGGATAAAACGCCCGGTTTGTTGAGATCGAGTGTGGTTGTGGGAATGATGACCATGCTTTCCAGAGTGTTGGGGTTGGCCAGAGATGTAGTCATTGCAGGGTACTTTGGTTCTACTTCGTCAGCAGATGCATTCTTTGTAGCCTTCAAGATTCCAAATTTTCTTCGTCGGCTGTTTGCTGAGGGCGCTTTTTCCCAGGCATTTGTACCAGTGTTGTCAGAGTATCGTAGTAAACGCAGCTTTGAAGAGGTGCGCTATCTGCTCAGTCGGGTCAGTGGTACCCTGACGGTTTTGCTGCTGCTGGTGACTCTGGTCTGTATGCTGGCCTCTCCCCTTTTAATCCGCCTGTTTGCTCCGGGTTTTGTTGATTACCCTGAAAAGCTGCTGCTGGCTGAAGAGATGCTGAGGATTACTTTTCCCTATCTTTTGCTGATATCGCTGACTGCTCTGGCGGGCTCCATACTGAATAGTTACAACCGGTTTGCGGTACCTGCCTTTACCCCGGTCCTGCTGAATCTCAGTCTGATTGGCTCAACTGTCTTCCTGTCACAATGGTTTGATGAGCCTGTCATGGCTCTGGCCTGGGGGGTTGTGATTGCCGGTGTGTCACAGTTGTTGCTGCAAATTCCTTTTTTACTGCAGATTCACCTGCTGCCTGCCCCCGGGTGGGGACATAAGCACGAAGGTGTGAGGCGAATCGTAAAACTGATGATTCCGGCGTTATTCGGGGTATCCGTCAGTCAGATCAACTTGTTGCTGGATACGGTGCTGGCATCTTTTCTGGAAACCGGAAGTGTTTCCTGGCTTTATTACTCTGACCGCCTGTCAGAACTGCCGCTGGGTGTTTTTGGTATCGCCATTGCCACAGTGATTCTTCCGAGCCTCTCTCGCAAGCATGCTGATGACGCCGGAGATCAGTTTTCCAAAACCCTGGATTGGGCTATTCGTCTTGTCCTGTTGATTGGCGTTCCAGCGGGCATTGCGCTGTTCATATTGTCAGAGCCTCTGCTGGCAACATTATTTGATTACGGTGAGATGCAGAACCGGGATGTGGTGATGGCGGGTATGAGTCTGCGGGCTTATTCTCTGGGTTTGATCGCCTTTATGTTGATCAAGGTGCTTGCGCCAGGCTACTTTGCCCGTCAGGATACCAAGACTCCGGTCAAGATTGCCATTATCGCGATGGTGGCCAATATGGCTCTTAATCTGATGTTGGTTTTCTGGCTGAAACATGCTGGTCTGGCTCTGGCTACCACTTTGTCTGCCTTCTTGAATGCCGGGTTATTGTTGTGGGGGTTAAAACGTTCCGGAGTATTCACTCCTGAATCGGGGTGGTGGTTATTCTGTGGGCGTCTGATCTTTGCCAATCTTGCAATGGCGCTGCTATTGGTCTGGATGGCGGGGGAGGCTGTCTGGTGGTTGGATGCCACGCTCTGGCAGAGAGTGTCTGAAATGGCGAAAGTGGTTGGTGCCGGACTTGCTGTTTACGCAGCGGCACTCTTGGTCATGGGATTGCGCCCTGCTCAATTCAGACATTAAAGACCAGGGTCCGGCGGACAGCTTGTTATTGTCTGCCAGATTTCCTTTTAGCAGTTTCATGAGCGAAATATTCAATCCCGGAAAAAAGAGCAGCGATTTGATGAATATGGCTCTTAAGTCCATAACGCACCTGAGATATAATCCCTGCCTTTGCCAGCCTAACAGAGAATAAACCGCCCAATGCAGTTGATTCGCGGAATGCACAATATCAGACCGGAGCATCGCGCCTGTGTTGCGACTATTGGTAATTTTGATGGTGTTCATCTGGGGCACCGCACTATCCTGGAGACACTGCGGCAGCAAGCCTTCGAGTTGGGCGTCAGGGTCTGCGTGATCACTTTTGAACCTCAGCCCCGGGAATATTTTCAGGGCGGTCAGGCGCCGCCGAGGCTTTCCAACCTGAGAGAAAAACTGACGCTTCTGGAAGAGGCCGGTGTTGAACAGGTATTGTGCCTGCCTTTTAATCAGAAGCTGCAAAACCTTACGCCAGATGATTTTGTTATGAAGGTGCTGGTGGATGGGCTGGACATACGCTACCTGATAGTGGGAGATGATTTCCGTTACGGACTGAAACGGCAGGGAAATTTTGCGCACCTGAGAAAGATGGGCGATCAGTTCGGGTTTGAGGTGTGCGATACCCGAACGGTATCCATGGATATGGATCGTATCAGTAGTACCCGGATCCGTCAGCAGTTGGCGAATGTGAGTCTGAGTGCAGCAGAAAAATTGTTAGGGCGTCCCTTCACCATGATGGGGCGTGTTATCAAAGGTCGGCAGCTGGGTAGGCAGCTGGGTTTTCCAACAGCCAATATACGTGTCTGCAGGCGGACGCTGCCCATACAGGGAGTGTTTGCAGTCAGGGTGTTGTTCGATGGCCGAAGCCACGATGCGGTAGCGAATCTGGGTGTCAGGCCCACATTGGAGGCTAAGCGTGCCATGCTGGAGGTGCATCTTCTGGATTACCAGGGAGACCTTTATGGCCACACTCTGCGGGTTGAGTTTATTAAGAAAATCCGTGATGAGAAAAAGTTTGAATCGCTGGATGCCCTCAAGGCAGCGATTACCGATGATGTAAAAGCAGCAAGAAGCTTCTTTCATCAATAAGCCAGATTGAAAAACCTGTTTCATGAACGCTTAGATGGAACAGGTCGTGAGAAGATTGCCGGGAACGTCGTTCGGAACCTCCGAACGAGTTTCTTAAAACAGTTTGGGATGACGATTGATGGGCATGTGTGTCTGGCCCGCAAGACGTGTGATGATGAGATCCAACTATGACCGACTATAAGCATACATTGAACTTGCCGGAGACTGATTTCCCAATGCGTGGAAATCTGGCCAAGCGTGAGCCTGAAATGCTCAAGCGCTGGTACGACGAGGCGCTTTATGAAGAAATTCGCAAGGTATCTGAAGGTCGTGAAAAGTTCATTCTGCATGATGGCCCTCCTTATGCCAATGGCGATATTCATATCGGTCACGCGGTCAATAAAATCATTAAGGACATGATCATCAAGTCCAAAACCCTGAGCGGTTTTGATGCGCCCTATGTGCCGGGCTGGGACTGCCACGGTCTGCCGATTGAGCACAAAGTGGAAGGTATGCTGGGCAAAGCGGGTGATAAGGTTGATTTTAAAACTTTCCGTGCCAAATGCCGTGATTACGCCAGCAAACAGGTTAATGGTCAACGTGAAGACTTTAAGCGCATGGGCATTCTGGGTGCCTGGGATAAGCCCTATCTGACCATGGATTTCCAGACCGAAGCCGACATAATTCGAGCCCTGGGTAAAATAGCCGACAACGGTCATCTGGTGAAAGGTTATAAGCCTGTTTACTGGAGTGTGGCCGGAGGTTCTGCATTGGCTGAGGCTGAAGTGGAATACCAGGAAAAAACGTCCACCCAGATTGATGTGCGTTATGCCGCTCTTGATGATGCTGACCTGCTGTCTGCATTTGATTTTGACAGTGAAGAGCAAGGTGAAGGGGAGGTAGCTGTTGTCATCTGGACAACAACGCCATGGACTTTGCCATCTTCTCAGGCGGTGACACTGGGAGCTGAATTGGGTTATGCCCTGATTCAGTGTCAGGTAAACGGTCAGCCTGCACGACTGATTCTTGGCGAGCAGTTGGTTGAGTCAGCCATGCAGCGTTATGGCATTGAAGACTACACCATGATTGCCCGTAGCCCGGGCGTCCGGTTGGAAGGCAAAAAAGTTGCCCACCCATTCTACAAGCGTGAAATCCCACTGATCCTGGGTGATCACGTCACAACCGACGCTGGTACCGGCTGTGTTCATACTGCACCTGACCACGGTGTGGATGACTTTAATGTTGGTAAAAAATACGGCATTGGCACTCTGAACTACCTGGATGATGCCGGTGTTTATCGCAGCCACGTTGAACAGTTTGCTGGTGAACACGTTTACAAGGTTGATCCAAAGGTTGTCGAAGCGGTCGAAGGTAATGGTCGTTTGCTGGCTCAGGCCAAAATGGTGCACAGCTATCCACACTGCTGGAGAACCAAAACGCCTTTGATTTTCCGGGCTACACCTCAATGGTTTATCAGCATGGAAAAAGAAGGTCTGCTGAATACCGCCATGAAGTCACTGGATAACGTCAAGTTCACTCCGGACTGGGGCCGTAACCGTATGGAGTCCATGCTGGGTCAGAGCCCCGACTGGTGTATTTCTCGTCAGCGTACCTGGGGGGTGCCCATTGCTCTGTTTATTCACAAGGAAACCGAAGAGCTGCACCCGGATACTTCTGCCCTGATTGAAAAAGTGGCCTTGAAAGTCGAGCGTGAAGGTATGGATGCCTGGTTTGATCTGGAGCTTTCTGACCTCTTAACAGCGGAAGACGCTGAACATTACGTGAAGGTGACAGACACTCTGGACGTCTGGTTTGATTCCGGCGTCACTCATTATTCTGTGCTGGATCGTCGCAAGGGCCTGCATTCACCTGCAGATATTTATGTAGAGGGTTCTGACCAGCATCGTGGCTGGTTCCAGTCATCCCTGAAGACCGGTATTGCTACCAAAGGAGTGCCTCCCTATAAGCAGCTCCTGACTCATGGTTTCACGGTGGATGCCAATGGTCGCAAGATGTCCAAGTCTCTGGGTAATGTCATTGCTCCCCAGAAGGTATTCAAGTCACTGGGCGCCGATATTCTGCGCCTCTGGGTCTCTGCAACTGACTACACCGCAGAAATGACCGTATCTGATGAAATTCTCAAGCGTACGGCAGACAGCTATCGTCGTATTCGAAACACGGCTCGTTTTCTGCTATCTAACCTGAACGGTTTTAACCCTGAAACTGACACTGTGGCCCGGGACGATATGCTGTCTCTGGATCGCTGGGCAGTGGATCGAGCCATGAAATTGCAGGAAGAAGTCATTGACGCTTATGACAGCTACAATTTTCTGAATGTTTACCAGAAAGTCCATAATTTCTGCTCTCTGGATCTGGGCGGTTTCTATCTGGATATTATCAAGGATCGTCAATATACAACGCAGTCAGATAGTCTGGCGCGTCGAAGCTGTCAGACCGCTATGTTCCATATCGTTGAAGCGTTTGCCCGTTGGATAGCGCCTATCACCAGTTTTACAGCTGATGAGATCTGGCAGGCTATTCCTGGTCTGCGCAGCAAGTCTGTTCTGCTGGAAACCTGGTATGAAAACCTGATAAGTCTTGAGGGTGATGAGTTGGGTGCTGAATACTGGAACTCCGTCATGACCGTGAAACACGCTGTTAACAAGGCTCTTGAAGATGCTCGAAAAGGTGACCGTAATGAAAGTGTGATCGGTGGCGGACTTGAAGCAGAAATAACCTTGTTTGCCAATGAAGAACTGCTCGAAACACTGGGCAAGCTTGGCGATGAACTGCGCTTTGTCCTGATTACTTCCAAGGCTGAACTGAAGCCTCTTTGTGAAGCTATTAATGCCGTGGATACCGATGTTGATGGTCTGAAGGTGGCTGTTCGCAAGTCAGAGCATGAGAAGTGTGTTCGTTGCTGGCACCGTCGTGAAGACGTTGGCACTATTGAAGCTCACAAAACACTCTGTGGCCGTTGTGTTGATAATGTTGATGGTGAAGGTGAAGTAAGGAAGTTTGCCTGATTGATCATCATGAGTCAGAAATGCCCGATACAGTTCGGGCATTTTTTCACTCACTGGTGCTCCATTTTTTGACTGCAAGAACAGTCAACCAGAGAAGGAATACTAAGTTCCTCGAGTTATAGGCTTAGAGCTTTATCTTATATTTCGGTTTGTAACCATATCGACGTTTATACGACTCGGCATAAGATTTAACTGGGACTCACTAAGACAGATTAAAAGGGCCTCAACGGTATGAGAAAAAATTCCTGGGGAATGCTCCACTGGTTGTGGATCAGTGGAGTGGTTCTGATTCTGGATCAGCTGGTCAAGCATCGGGTAGTGGACAGTTTATATCTTTATGAGCAGGTGCCTGTCATCCCATCCTTTTTCTCACTGACTCTGGCCTATAATACCGGCGCTGCTTTTAGTTTTCTGAGTGATCAAGGGGGCTGGCAACGGTGGTTTTTTGTGGGAGTGGCATCGGTTGTCAGTCTGATGCTGGTCATCTGGCTTGCCCGAATGAAAAAAGATGAAAGATGGCAGGCATGTTCCATGGCTCTGATACTGGGAGGTGCACTGGGCAATCTTTATGACCGGTTCATGAATGGTTACGTCGTGGATTTCTTGCTGGTGTATTATGACGGCTGGTATTTTCCATCCTTCAATCTGGCGGATATGGCCATTACCTCCGGTGCAGCGATGTTGATTCTGGATATTTTCCGGCCTCAACACAACAGTCATAGCTGAAATTGTATCGGACTGTGAGGCACCCGGAATCTTTTAGCTGACGGCTGCCATTGTTTGTGTATGAATGGATTTTTCGAAAGCGGGTATAGAAAAACAATGTCTGATGTTGTGGTAGGACCAGGAAGGCAGGTAACGCTGCACTTCGCCCTGAAACTGGAAGACGGGCAGGTGGTAGACAGTAATTTTGATGGCCAGCCTGCCACTTTTGTCGTGGGGGATGGAAACCTGCCTCAGGGTTTTGAACAGGTGATTTATGGTCTGTCCGAGGGCGATCAGGGCAGTTTCAGAATTCCTCCTGCCGGTGCTTTTGGTATGCCCAATCCTGAAAATATCAGGGAATTTGCCAGGGACAGTTTCTCTGGTGACATGGCGTTGCAGGAGGGCTTGGTCGTTTCTTTTGCCGATGCGGCCAACTCTGAGCTGGCTGGTGTTATTACAGGTTTGACAGACAGCCATGTTCAGGTGGACTTCAATCATCCACTGGCAGGTAAAGAACTGTTGTTTGAAGTGAAAGTTCTGAACATCACTCAAGCGGCTAATACACCAGAAACTCATACACTGGATAAAGAGTGCTGAGGTATGAAAATCAGGCTGGCAAATCCCCGGGGATTCTGTGCAGGCGTTGACCGGGCTATCGACATTGTAAACCGGGCTCTGGATGTTTTTGAGCCTCCCATTTATGTGCGTCACGAAGTTGTTCACAACAAGTTTGTGGTCGAAAATCTCAAAGAGCGTGGTGCCATATTTGTCGAGGAGCTTCATCAGATACCGGATGATTCTATTGTTATTTTCAGTGCTCACGGTGTTTCCAAAGCGGTCGAAGCAGAAGCTGACCGTCGAGGTCTGAAAGTCTTTGATGCATCCTGTCCTCTGGTCAAAAAAGTCCATATGGAAGTTGTGCGGTACTCCCGTGACGGCATGGAGTGTATTCTGATTGGTCATGATGGTCATCCCGAGGTGGAAGGTACCATGGGCCAGTATGACGACGCTAATGGCGGGAAGATGTACCTCGTTGAAACAGAAGACGATGTTCAAAAACTGGCAGTGAAAGATCCGAAACATCTTGCTTACGTGACTCAGACGACACTGTCCATGGACGATACTGCGAGGGTGATTGATGCTCTGAGAGTCAGGTTCCCTGAAATTAACGGACCACGTAAAGACGATATCTGCTACGCCACTCAAAATCGTCAGGATGCTGTGAAGGCTCTGGCATCGGAATGCGATACAGTCTTTGTGGTAGGTTCTGTGAACAGTTCCAATTCCAATCGCCTCAGGGAGTTGGCAGAAAGAACAGGTGCATCAGCTTACCTGGTTGATGGTGCTGATGATATTCAGCCTGAGTGGCTGGAAGGTAAACAAACTCTGGGTATTACCGCAGGTGCTTCCGCTCCCGAAGTGCTGGTGAAAGGTGTCATCAACCGACTGATTGAATTAGGCGCTGAAGAGCCGAAAGAGCTTGAAGGTGAAGAAGAGAATATTGTTTTCACTATGCCCAAAGAGCTTCGGATCGTAGAAGTTTGATTTCTAAATGCTTAACTGAATCCTGATTGCTCTGGTACAGCCTTTGCTTATAAATAACCTGTGAATAGTTATCTTTTCAGGGAAGAGAATGTTGCAGGTTATGAATTCAGTGTTGTTGATTGGAGACCGTTCGTCTCGACTATCTGTTTTGAACCGTGCACTGAATGAGTTTGGTTATGAAGTCATTGAGCGACAAGAACAGAATGAGGACCTGCTGACCCTTGTCTCCAGCCTCTTGCCCGATATTCTGGTGATTGGTCTGGATAAACCTGCCCCTTCGCTTTTGGAAAAGCTCGCTTTGATCAGTAAGGCTTCTCCACTTCCTGTCGTCATGTTTGTAGAGCAAACCACAGAGAATATCGTCCAGCAAGCTATTCGATCCGGTGTTAATGCCTATATCGTGGCTGACCTTCAGCCACAACGTCTCAAAACTATTATTGACGTAGCCGTTGCCCGCTTTCAGGAATACCAGTCATTGAAAGATGAGCTGGTGCAGACCCGGAGTCGTCTGGAAGATCGAAAGATATTGGACAGGGCCAAGGGTTTGCTGATGACCAGGCAAGGGATTAGTGAAGACCTGGCATATAAAAAGTTAAGAAAGATGGCTATGGATAACGGCAAAACTGTGGCGGCTGTGGCTAGAAATGTCATTGATGTTTTCAACATGTTAGAAGAAAAAACGTCATGATCGGAAGGTTGCACGTTGTTGGTGCGCATTTTCACTGCGATGCACCAAGCTGAAATAAAATGAAAGAAAATTCAAAAAATAAGCATAGTTAGAGACTGAAAATAGTTGGCATGAAGAATGCTTTAAGTTAGCTACAACAATAAAAAATGTTCCTGCCAAGGGTGGCAGGAGCAGGCATTCACAACAAAGGCGTTGTGAAAGAGAGCAAAGGCGCTCACCGCTGTCTGGAAGAATTTCCAGGCCGCGGTGGGCGCTTTTTTTTTTTACACGGATGTACTGTATCCCTGAAATGCAAGACGACAGGATGTGGGTGTCAGAGCGAAGCAGGCGCCAGAGCCGAGGAGCCATTTTCAGGGAGCGGTGCAGAATAATAAATCTTTAGGTAGCAGGGCTGTGAGCTATCAGTAGAGATGTCGGGAGTAATGAATGAAGTGGTTTAAACCCTTAAAGTCGGTCGCACTGAGTGCTCTGATTAGCGTCAGTGGTCTTGTATCGATGCAGGCAAAGGCTGAGTTGGGCTATCCAGAAAAAGAAGAGCTGAGGTTTGGTTTCATCAAACTGACGGACATGGCTCCCATAGCCATCGCCTACGAAAAAGGCTACTTCGAAGATGAAGGTCTGTACGTCACGATTGAAGCTCAGGCAAACTGGAAAGTGTTACTCGATGGTGTCATCGATGGCAGGCTCGATGGTGCGCACATGTTGGCCGGTCAGCCGATTGCTGCAACTATGGGTTATGGGACAAAAGCAGAAATCATCACTCCGTTTTCAATGGATCTGAATGGTAATGGTATCACCGTTTCCAATGAAATCTGGAAGCAGATGAAACCGAATATTCCCAAGCGGGCAGACGGCAAGCCCCAGCATCCCATCAAAGCCGACGCCCTAAAGCCGGTTGTGGAAAAGTACAAGGACGAGGGCAAACCCTTCAACATGGGCATGGTCTTTCCGGTATCCACACATAACTATGAACTAAGGTACTGGTTGGCAGCAGGTGGTATTCATCCCGGATATTATGCCCCGCACAAGGGAGATACCTCAGGTCAGATTAATGCTGACGCACTGCTCTCTGTGACCCCGCCACCCCAGATGCCAGCCACAATGGAAGCAGGCACTATCTATGGTTACTGTGTAGGTGAGCCCTGGAACCAGCAGGCTGTCTTCAAAAACATCGGTGTTCCTGTGGTTACGGATTACGAGATCTGGAAAGACAATCCGGAGAAAGTGTTCGGTATTACCAAAGCCTTTGCCGAGAAATATCCCAACACCACGATTCGTCTGACCCGTGCACTGATCCGTGCCGCTAAATGGCTGGATGAAAACAACAACGCCAACCGTCCAGAGGCTGTGAAGATACTTTCTCAGTCTAATTATGTTGGTGCTGACTACGATGTTATTGCCAATAGCATGACAGGGACTTTCGAATATGAGAAAGGCGACAAACGTGAGGTACCGGATTTCAACGTCTTCTTCCGTTATAACGCTACTTATCCCTACTACTCTGATGCGATCTGGTATCTGACCCAGATGCGTCGCTGGGGACAGATTTCTGAAGACAAACCCGATGCCTGGTACGTCGACATTGCCAAGAAGGTTTATCGTCCGGACATCTACGAAGCAGCTGCCAGGTCCCTGATTAAAGACAAACTGGCCAAGGTCAGTGACTTCCCGAATTTTGCTGAAGAAGACGGGTTCAGAAATCCACAGACTCACTTCATTGACGGTATCGTATACAACGGCAAGAAACCTAATGAGTACATCAACAAGTTCAGTATTGGTCTGAAGCAGGGCGACAAGATCTGATTTTGTCGTGCATGGAACAACCTTTTGGGTTGATCCATGCAAGCTCGGACTGAATTGTCCGCTCAGGCTGTTTGGGGGAGAGAACAAACATGACAACTGAAACTGCGTTGGCCAATAACAACATCAATAAGCCAATTATTTCCGAAAGTCTTAAAACAACAATAACAAAAACCTTTAAAACCCTGCTGATTCCTTTTGCCGGCATCCTGGTCTTTCTGATGATCTGGGCAGGAGCGGCCAGCAAGATTGATACATCACTGGGCAAATTTCCCGGACCGTCGGCAGTCTGGGAGCAAATGGGGTCGCTTTATGAAGAGCACAGCGCTGAACGAGTGAAAGAGCAGGCCTTCTATGAGCGACAAGAGAAGCGTATTGAAGCCAGACTGGCGAAGGACCCGGATTACGTACCCAAAGTTCGTGCCTACACCGGTAAAGAAACGTTTCCAGACCAGATCTTCACCAGCCTTATCACTGTGCTGAGTGGATTTGTCCTGGCAGCAGTCATCGCCATACCCCTGGGGATTGCCATAGGACTGAATAAAACCCTGAATGCGGCAGTGAATCCTGTTATTCAGATTTTTAAACCGGTTTCTCCTCTGGCTTGGCTACCTTTGGTGACCATGGTCGTCAGTGCTGTTTATATCAGTCCTGACCCTTTGGTAGCCAAGTCCTTTTTAAATTCTATGATTACCGTCACGCTCTGTTGTCTGTGGCCCATGGTAATCAACACTTCAGTGGGCGTTTCTTCTATTGAGAAGGATCTGGTGAATGTCAGTCGTGTGCTGAGACTGCCAGCCTTGAAGCATGTGCAGAAAATTGTTCTGCCCGCTTCCATTCCGATGATTTTCACCGGTATGAGATTGTCCTTAGGGGTTGCCTGGATGGTTCTGATCGCCGCAGAAATGCTGGCTCAGAACCCCGGTCTTGGAAAGTTCGTCTGGGATGAGTTCCAAAATGGCAGCTCAAACTCTCTGGCCCGGATTATGGTGGCGGTTATCGTCATCGGGTTTATCGGTTTTCTGTTGGATCGCACCATGCTTCAGCTGCAGCGTTTTGTCTCCTGGGACAAGGCCGGCACAGCCAGTTAATTCAACACGGAGGTGAAACAGACATGAACGCTCAAAAAGCAGCCAGCACTTTATTGGATATCAGCCATATCGACATGGTGTTTGATACGCCAAAAGGTCCATTCACGGCACTGAAAGGAGTGGACCTGAAGATCAGCAAAGGAGAATTTGTTTCGCTGATTGGCCATTCGGGTTGTGGTAAGTCAACAGTACTGAACATTGTTGCCGGGCTATACCAGGCCACTACCGGAGGCGTAGTCCTTAACGGTAAAGAAGTCAGGGAACCGGGGCCGGAAAGAGCCGTCGTGTTCCAGAATCATTCTCTGTTGCCCTGGCTGACAGCCTATCAGAACGTTGAGCTTGCAGTTAAGCAGGTCTTCGGACGCTCAAAAAGCAAGTCTGAAACCAAAGAATGGATAGAGCATAACCTGGAGCTGGTGCATATGGAGCACGCTATGCACAAGCGACCGGATGAAATTTCCGGGGGCATGAAGCAGCGTGTCGGCATTGCCAGGGCTCTCTCCATGCAGCCGGAAATTTTGCTGATGGATGAACCCTTCGGTGCCCTCGATGCCCTGACCCGGGCTCATATGCAGGACTCTTTGATGGAGATCCAGCAGGAGCTGAACAACACCGTCATCATGATTACCCATGATGTGGATGAAGCGGTGTTGCTGTCTGATCGCATCGTCATGATGACCAATGGGCCAGAAGCCACCATTGGTGAAATTCTTGACATCAATCTGGAACGTCCCAGAGATCGTCTGGCTCTGGCAGAAGACCTTGAGTACACCCGCCTGCGCTCAGAAGTATTGAAGTTCCTCTATGAGAAACAACGCAAGGTGGAAAACATCAGCAAGCATAAAAAGAAAAAAGAAGCTTCCGGCAGTAAGAAAAGCTTTCAGGCTGCGTAGTATCCGAAGGGATAAAAACGCAGCTCAATCAACAATAACAACAATAAATCAGCAATGAGCGAGAGAAATAATTTTTTGTCGCCCCGGCGATAAAAGATTTTTCACAACAAAAAAACGGAGTTTAAGTCCTTGAAACACACAAAGGTAACACTACTGGCAGCAGCTATTGCGGGGGCAGCGGCTGTCTCAACAACTCACGTACAGGCCGATGAATTCATAGAAGCGCTTACTGGCGGGGAGGCGTTTGGTGACTTCAGGCTCAGATACGAGACGGTTGATCAAGACAAAAAGTTAAATCTGAAAGATGCTAAAGCACTGACGCTTCGGTCTCGATTGGGATACAAGACAGGTGATTATTATGGCTTTTCTGGCCTTTTGGAATTTGAAGACTCAAGGTCCATAGCGGGTATTGATGATTACAATGATACGGTTGGCAATGGTACTGACTATTCTGTGATTGCTGACCCGGGAGTCACGGAAGTCGATCAGGCGTTTATTCAATATAAAATGGAAGGGTTGACTGCAAAGCTCGGCAGACAGGTCATCGCTTACGACAATCAACGTTTTGTAGGGCATGTGGGCTGGCGACAGGATCGACAAACCTTTAATGCCCTTAGCGCTGATTATATGCCTGTTGAAGGATTGTCACTGAAGTATGCTTACATCAACAAACGCAACCGGATTTTTGCAGAAGAAAAGGATCTGAGATCCAAGGATCATTTGCTCAATGCTTCTTATGCAACACCGTTAGGAAAGCTTACCGGTTATGCATACTTGCTTGACTGGGAAGAAGATAATACCGACAAGATGCTGGATACATACGGCGTGCGACTCTCAGGTTCGGCAGATGTTAGTGACCTGAAAATCCTATACACCGGAGAGTTTGCCACTCAGGAGTCAGAATCAGGTTCAAATAAATACGATGCCAATTTCTACTTAGTCGAGGGTGGAGTAGTAATATTTGGTATTACTACCAAAGTGGGTTATGAAGTGCTGGGTTCCGATGATGGTAATTATGGATTCTCGACACCACTGGCTACCGCTCATAAGTTCAATGGCTGGACAGATCAGTTCCTGAAAACTCCGGGCGAGGGTCTTAAAGATCTTTATGCTTCGGTGGGTGGCAAGCTCTTTGGTGGTAAGTGGTCGGTTACCTATCACGACTTTACTGCTGACGAAGAGACCGCCACTGTCGAAGATCTGGGTAAAGAGATCGACCTGGTTTACAGCAAGAAGTTTGGGAAGCACTATAACGCAGGTGTGAAATACGCAACCTATACAGCAGGCGATGATGATGCTGGCAAGGTCGATACCGATAAATTCTGGTTGTGGGTGGGCTTAAGTTTCTAACATTAGCAAAGAGGGAAGCTTGAGCTTCCCTTTTGCATAATAGGTGCAAGTTTACGTGAAGAGGAGGTGTTTGATCATTTTACTGAAAGATGAGTCTGTTATTCTGACCTCTCAACTCAGGAAGTATCGCTATGACTTTTCAAACGAATTCTGCCATCAAACCCAGAATGATGGGCTCTGTGCCTGTTCTTGAAATCGACAACCCTTTTGCCAACGCCATGATTTCATTACAAGGGGGACAGGTTTTGAGTTATCAGCCAAAAGGTCAGGAGAAAGTCCTCTGGATGAGCCCACTGGCAGATATGACAGAGGGAAAAGCGATTCGTGGTGGTGTGCCCGTTTGCTGGCCATGGTTTGGTTCCAGAAAGGAAGGAGGCCCCAATCATGGTTTTGCCCGTACAAAACTTTGGCAATATGAGTTGAGTGAAACGCTGGACAATGACAAGACCAGAGTCGTGTTGTCTTTGCCCATCGACGGTGTTCAAGAATGGGATGGGAAAGCAGGCCTGGGTATAGATATTATTGTTGGAGAAACACTGAGAATCAGTCTGACCTCCAGAAACAATGGCTCCAGGAAGGTTCAAATAAGTCAGGCGTTGCATACTTATTTTAGTGTTTCAAATACGGATCTGATCTGGATTGAAGGACTGGATGGGAAACGTTACCTGGATGAGACCGACGAGAGCAGAGCTTTTATTCAGGAAGGCGAAGTGATCATCGAGGGTGAGGTTGACAGAACCTATATTGATGACAACGAAACCTGCATCCTGCATGATCCCGGTATTGGAAGAAAAATCACTATCAAAAAATCCGGTAGCAACGGCACAGTTGTCTGGAACCCGGGGCCTGTTCGGGCAGAAAAAATGCACGACGTGCCTACTTTTGATTACAAGTCTATGGTTTGTGTGGAAACGATAACCTTGCCTCAGGTTCCTGTCGAGTTGGAGCCGGGGCAGAGTCATGTTTTGATGGCTGAGATTTTTGTGGGGTGATTGGGGGGGGGGATCGTGCCCTCAGGTTTTTTGAGGGCTTTTTCAGACTCAGTTATCCCAGTTAGCGTTTCTTCTACCCAATGAATCAAGTGTAAGGTTTCCATCAGCGGCCTGTGCACCTTGAGGCGTGGCAGTCAGTGTATATCCATTTTGACAGCCATTCACAGCACAGGCAGCAGAAACAGAATACCATCCATCCTCAGTCATAAATGGACTATTTGCATGGCCAAGTGCCGTCATATCGGTTGTATAGACTTTATTATCTAAAAAAAACTGCTCCTGTTGACCTGCGGCTTGCAGCAAAGCTGTTTGTCCTTCTGATCTTCTTCCATCGGTGAGAAAGGCTTGATAGCTGGGAAACGCTATTGCAGCCAAAATGCCTATGATTGCAACTACAACCATAAGTTCTATTAGTGTAAAGCCATTAAATCTGTTCATTGTATTTTGATTATTGTTCATCATTACTTCTTCATTGCTGCTCTACCCAGCCGTAGCGATATAATCCTATTTCGCTTGGGATACCATTATATCCGGTATTTAAGTCAACAAGATTTTCTCCGGCACCCGGTGAAAAGATGGTGGCATCACCGGGTGTGCCGATGACGGATAAGGCTGTTTTTCTAACCCAGTTACTATCTTCTTGTCGGATTGCACTGGCAGTGTGTAAATTCAGGACATAAAAATAACTACTCCCTACACCCGGAGTACAAATATTGGCTCCAGGATTGCTGGATGGTGAGTAGGTACTGAAAAGAAGTTGTCCTCCATACACTTGCCCTGTCGTTGTTGTTTTCTCTCCAGAAGTCTCAAGCTGAATATACCAGCCATAGGAACCAGCCAGTTGACTCAAAGCTTCCTGTTGCTCAATAGCTGTGCCTGTCTGAATGGTATTGGCTGTTGCATTATACAAATCAGAATGCCTTATTGTTGCTGGAGGTGTGGTGCATCCACTGCAGTCTCCGGATTTGTAGTAACGATAAAACAGGTTTTTATCTCTGAGAACATAGTAGTGATCAAGATTTGTTTCTGTAAGTGGGTTGGCACGGTTACCAGTTCCAAGGACAACAGCATCGTAGGCTTCGCCTCTGTGGACAGTTCTAACTATCTCAGGCTGATACATAAACCTCTTGTCATCAGTTGAATCGGGTGAAGGCTTGTTGCTTGGGGCATCAGCTCCCAGCTCTGCAAATTTAAAGATTGACCAGATCGCCAGTTCATCACCCTCATCATTGTAGTCTTTCCCGATATCAATTCGGAAAACATTTCCTCCTGAATCAGGCACATAAACCCTGTCAACCAGACCATCACCATTGCTGTCCAATACAGCGGGAGGTGAAGGTATACTCCATTTTAAATCACTGTATTCAAAACGCGTTGCGTCGTTGTCATTGGTATCATCTGTGTCGGGAGCAGTGAACGACTTTATAAGGCTGCCGGTTGCAGCATCAACAAAGTAAATACCACGTCCTCTGGTTGAGTAATAGCGTTCATATCTGGTCTCACCATTTGAGTCGACGATTTCCTCTCCTGTGCGATCATCGTCTTTACCATTAATTCCGTCACCGTCGTATCCTGCGCCTATAGCTAATGCGTATTTATAATATATGGTTTTTGTAGCTGTACTTCCGGAAACTGTCTCTTCCACGAATCGGTGGCCAGGTAAGATAACAGGAACTGGAGGTGCCCAGCTCTGGCCCATTTCCTCAAAGCCAGGAGTTGAATTATCAATTCTCCACAAGAGTATTGGTGGTGCTTCCGGGTCTGTTACATCAAACGCATAGTAACTTGTGCCTCCACGCCTCATGCCGAAGAACAAGATCATTCGGTCTTTGTCAGTTTTCTTGATACTACCGTCGTTGTTTGTATCAATGCGCAATAAACTTATCTGACCATCCAGTCCGTAAGGGTGAGGTACATCATCAAGATTTTCATAGAGTGACGGAACGATAGGAGCACTTTCTTTGGCAAAGAATGACCAATTTTCTCTAACAGTATTTCCTTGATCTTCTATAAAGTGGAGCTGCCCAAAGTTGGTACCAAACACTATTCGTATATCAGGGTTGGTTTGCGTATAGGCATTGGTTCTCGCTCCATAGTTCAATGTTACAGGTCTGGAGTGGAGAATATCTCCCAATACCCACTCTCTGTTAGATCCGCTGGCATCAATTCCACCCTTTAGCCAGCTAATCAGATTTTGCGCGCTATAGGTCTTGCCTGAAGCAATGTTAAAACTTGAAGCGGGAATGTTATCAAGAGAGCTAATTTGCTCGGAGCCATCGGAGGTAACAATATTTGTATAGAATGAACCTCGGCTGGAACGCAGTTGTTCACCCAGACCACCACTTTCTACCTGATCACCATCATTGATTGTTCCCCAGAAGGTAGAAGCGCCATCATCAATTTGACTGGAACCCTCTTTCAAAGCCTGATCGCATCCGCGATCAACGACAGTGCCTACGTTATGGTCATCGCCATTTCCACATCCGGGGGTGTCTGTCTGAGACTTGAAGACTTTCAGTTTTTTGATATTTCCCGTCCAACGGGATGATTCTGAAGGCAGGAACATAGAATAGTAGGCATTATCAAGAGTTTCTGTTCTGTTAAAGCTGTTAACAGCGACAGCAGGTGATACAAATGTACTACTTCGCTTCAAGATTTCTTTGATTGCACCTTCGAAAGCCGAGGCTATATCATCAACGGCTATACAGCCAGATTCTGAGTCTGTATTGCTACCAACTGTCGTATAACAGACACCATTACCGTCTCTGGCAGTGTCGTAGAGTAAACTTTGGTCTGTAGCAAAACCGATTGTGTAAGTGTAGGCTTTCTGAGTACCCGTAGATGAGTTTCTGTCTAAGCCAGATTTCCCGGGATTTGCGAGGTACTTTGCAAGTTTAGGTAAACAGTTCTCACGCATTTTTCCTTCATAATCTTTATATCTATCACAGGTTGCAATTCGATCCGTTCCATTGATTCTCAAATTTTTTATAGCACTGTTTCTGGAGCCGTCTTGAGAGGGTTCGCCATCAGTCATGTAGATAACATACAAATTCTGGCAGCTTCTGATAGGAGAAATGTAATTGCCGTTGGACTCTACTGAGGTATCTCTATCTGAAGAGTTTTTGCCAAAGTAAACAGACTCTCCAGTAAGGTATCGATAAACTTCATAAAAAGTATCACAGAGTGGAGTCCATGTTTTAGCTTCAATGCTTCCTACTAAATTGATCAAATCTTTATTTTCTTTTGGCTCACGTTTTTTTACACCACTGAATATGTTTCCACCATAGTTTCCATTAGAATCGTAATTTGAATTAAAAACAGACAAGCCAAAGTCGATGTCTGGGTTATCTCTAATGAGTGACTGAATAGCATCTTTAGCTAGATCTATTTTTAATTTTGTTGTGCCAGGAGCTTGATTGCCCATACTTCCTGAATTATCAAAAATGACAAGTACTTGAGGGCGTTCATTATTACTTATGTTACCACCAATAAAAATATCAGTGTCATCAGCACTAACCATAGCGGTAATCAAAAATAAACTTGAAAACGAAAGCCTTCTTACTATTGATGAAATATAATTCTTGGTTTTAAACAGGTTCATACGTCTAGTACTTTATTTTAATTTGACCTAGTTTGACTGAAAGTTGTCACCTACCGTGACAGTACGACCTTCATCAAGGCCAAATGTTGAACCGCTTTGGTCGCCCAGTAATCCCTTGTAGCTATTCATCGCAATCGAAGTTCGAATCCCGGACTGCTCCCTTTCAGCTTCCAGACGATAATATTCAACCGAATAATTACCAACGCCGCTGGCATCTTCTTTTCTGGGAGTGTTTGCTGTTGTTGTTAGATAATTAGCAGAGGTATTAGAAGCAGTGTTGCAACGATGATTCTGGATTTCAGCACTGGTTGAACCCGCAGGCGCTTCCGTTGGATTATAACTGTCTTTGGGGCTTTCCCCGGGGCACTGATTTGGTGTCAATTGATCCATACCGAGAGCATTGACTTCATTCAATTCACCTTGAGCCTGATTAAAGGTCAGTGTTTTTATTTCCGCATTTGCCAGCTTTCTGGGTGACAGGTTCGAATAGTTTACAGATGTGACAGCTACGGCAGTCAGCATAAGCAGAAATAAAAGTGAGGTAAGCAGAATCATACCTTTTTGCGACAAACGATGACTTCTATTCATGGGTAAACTACCTGTATGCCTGATTGTATAAATAGACTGTGGTACTGGCCAAGATACGGTGACGGTTGTCATTGGGTGCTGCAACTGTGATATCTCCCATCAAATAAGAACGTGTATCTTGATAGCTCGGATCATTGTCACTCGTGGTAAGAATATAAATGGTGGCTGAAATAACATTATTCCATTGGTCTGCGGTCCAATTTTGTGTATTGGCGGGCACACCTGTGTACCGATTTACCTGGCCATCCTCGTTATCGTCAAAACCTAAAACCACCCTCATGCTCTCTACATTGTTTGCAACAGTATCTGTGACAAGGCTATTGTTGACGAGTCTTGTCAACTGAAGATTGTTGTTGAAAAGATAAAAAAGGCTGAATTGATATTCCCTGATTATTTCGTCCTCTGGAGTGGCAGGTGGGATGGTTCCTCTGAAGAGTTGGCCTTGTTGAGTATTGGAAAAAATATAATTGGTATTTACCTGAAGTTGGTTGACGCCATTGGCAGGATCGAACTCCAGTGCCGGGCCTACTGCACCTTTGAATAAAATCCAGTCAGATGGAGAGCCAGCATTTGCAGTGTAATTTCCAACTTGGCCAACTGCACATCCAAGAATATCGGCAGAGGAACGACCTGCGAGAAAAGGGGTTAGCGAGTTATAAACAGCACCGAGGTTATCGCAGTCACTACCTGCCGGGTTTATAGCAAGTCCATTGGTATCCAGGCTACCTATTCCAAGACCGTTGCCGTATCCAGCTGATCGCAGGTGTTTTGATATTACTGTAAGAGCCGTTCTACTGTTGTCATTGAGATCAACTCTCTGATTACTGTCTCTTTGTATTGTGAATGTGTTGATATACAAAATACCAACACCTGCTAAAAGAAATAGAGATAGCGTCATAGCTACCATGATTTCTATCAGGGATAAGCCAGATTGGTTATGGAGTGAATTTAGTTGGCTTCTCATCATTACTCCCCCTCAGCTTATAGTTGTCTCAACAATCATCAATCTGCGTAAATCATTGGCATTGCCGCCATTATAATTTGGGCTATTTGTGCCACAGGTCTGCACGGCATTACTATCGGCTCTCTGAAACTTGCCTCTCCAGGCAATCACAAGAGTGACATCATCATCGTTGCTGACTGTTATACAGGCCGTGGGAGAAATAAGACCACCTGCGTCGTTATTGTTCAGTTGTATAGAGCTACCGAAAAGATAGGTGCTCCACTCCCAGAGGTCATAGGCTGCAAGTTGAGCGGGAGTGCAGTTGGAATTGTCCTGATTGCAGAGTGTTCCCGGCTGATTCAAGGCGGCAGCAATATTGCCCTGATAGTTAGCAAGTCCTTGGGGGTTGGCAGTCATTCTGGCCAGAATGTCGTTTGTGAGCTGAAGGGCTATTGATCTTTGCTGTACTTCCTGAACATTCTTCTGGGATTCACTGACCAGACCGGCAACACCAAGAAGGCCCACAGAGATAATGATTAATGCCACTAAGGTTTCAATCATAGTGAAACCTTTTTTCTGATGTTTGCTGTTGCCTCTTCCCTGATAAGTTCTCATCACTTTGGGCCCTCACTAACAGTAATTGCGCCGCCCGCTGATATATTTATGTTTACTTCGTTGTCCGAGTCATTGTGGTTGACGACAATGGCTGTGTTATTAATCGTTAAGCCTCTTGAGTCAAAGGTGTAGCTTGCTGAGTTGTTAGTAATATTTGTAGAGCCAACGAGAGCGGGTAGCTCCTGGATAGCGACGCCATTTGCAGAAACACTTGCTCCTCCAAGCCAACTATTGGTTGGTGTAACAACGACAGGAATTCCCCGGCTAATGGCTTCGGAACGAGCAAAATTGAGAATACTGGCAATATCCTGACCATGGGAGCGAACTCGATTATTAGCGATGGACGATTGCATGGATGGAAGTGCAACAGTCACTAATATGGCCACAATGGCTAATGTGATCATCAGCTCCACCAGTGTGAAGCCAGTCGTCTTGGTTCTGGGCTGAACATCCATGATAAAACAATTCTTGTTGTATTTATTTTTCTTCTTCTTCTCTCACACACAAGCAGTGTGCTGATCTATACATGGCCGAGTTGAACACAATGTTTTTTCAGTTAGCAGTGAATACCGATAAACGGTATTTCATCTTGATAAGCTGCTACAAATACCGACCACTTTGTACCCTGCCGAAATCTTTTATCCCTGAAAACAAAGTGCTTTTTGCCATTGGTCGGTTCAAGTGGTCTTACCATCCGGCTTTGATGCAAGGCTTTTACGGTTTGATATCAGGGGCAGCTAAAGTGCATAAAGACGATGGAAAACCTTCTTCCTGAAGTGGCGATGCAGAGAACTGATTATGGTGTTCAGACTGGTTCAAAAGCGGATAAGCAAAGCAGGGATGACGCTCCCTGAAATGCTGGTAACACTGTCTGTTTTTGCAGTTCTTATCGCTATTGCAGCTCCCTCTTTGAAAGACTTGCTGGCAGATCGTCGTGTCGCAGCACATACCCAGACACTGTTCGGCAGTATGTTGCTGGCCCGAAGTGAGGCTATTAAACGACGAAGTCCTGTTTCGATTTGCAAGTCCAGTAATGGGTCAGGGTGTGATAACTCACTGACGAACTGGAGCACAGGGTGGCTGGTGTTTGAAGATGAAGATGCTGATGGTGCTCTGGATTCGGGAGATCAGTTAATCAGGGTCTTTGAAAAAACGGATAATCTGGTTTCCATGCAGTGGAATAACGGCAATACGCTGGGTTTTAACCATCATGGGCAAGCCCGACAAGCAGGCACTTTTACTCTCTGTGAAGCCAATTCGAGTGGCTTTGAAGTCAGGCAGATAGTCCTGAGTCTCACCGGGAGAGCAAGGGTGTCAGAGTCGGGAACGTGCAACTGATTAGACTGAGAAATCTACTGAGGTGCGTATGAAAGGAAGTACACGCAACCTGCTCAACCGACTGCGTCAAAATGGGGTTAGCCTGATTGAGGTTATGGTGGCTCTGCTGGTGATATCCGTCGGTGTGTTGGGCATGGCTGGCCTGCAAACCAAAAGCCTTCAGCATAATCAGTTGGCTTATCTCCGCTCCCAGGCTGTCATTATTGTTAACGATATGATGGATCGTATTCGTGCCAATAAAACAGTCGCGGCCACAGGTAGTGATTACATTACCACGGAATTAGAGCATGTTGCTGCTGGTTGTACTACTCAGGATTTTATTAATAGTTGTGAATCTTCAGCCTGCACTGAGTCTCAGTTAGCTACCTATGATGTTCAGCAATGGAAATTCCAGATGGCCTGTCAGTTGCCAGACGCCACAGGCTCTATTGCCATGGAAGATACTTCCTCAGGTCGTGTTTATGTCATCACTCTGAAATTCAATGATTCCCGTGGTGCCCAAGCCTTACGGGAAGTGGTGTTGAGGAGTGCATTATGAATGGAGAGAGGGTAAGACAGGCAGGGTTATCGCTGGTGGAGATGATGGTCGCTCTGCTGCTGGGGCTTTTTCTTATCGCAGGTATTGGACACCTTTTTTTGACCGCCAATCGTACTTACATGCTGCAGGATGAACTCTCCCGTATTCAGGAAAATGCCCGCTTTGCTATTGATCTGATCGCAAGGGATATTCGCATGGCTGGTTCTACAGGGTGTCCTCACAGTGCGGATCTTGCCAATGCAGTATATACCAACACGGATAACCGCACCTGGATGGCGCACTTTGATAAGGGCATTTTGGGTGTTCCTGTGGCTAATCATTCCAGAGTTGATAGCAATGCTATTTCAGAGAGTGTTGTCATTCACAGGATTGACCTGGAGAGCGGGCTGAATATTGTCAGCCATAATACCGGCACAGCCAGAATGACGCTTTCGGAACCTCATAGTTTTAATCAGGGAGATCTTCTGGTTGCGGTTCGCTCTGACTGCCAGGGAGTTTCTGTTTTCAGCGCCGGAGCCAATACCACCGGCTCAACGGTCTCTCACGAATCAGCTTCCAGTGGCAACTTGTATAACTGCACCAGCCAGTTGGGTGGCAACTATAACTGTCTGACATCTGCTGCGGATGCCAGGGACGAGAGTCATACCGGCTCAGAGGTTTTTCCCCTGTCGTCTGTCGTTTACTACCTCAGGGACAGCAATGGTGTTCCGAATCTCTATCGCAGGTTTGCCGGTGAAACAGCCTCTGGCGCAATTAATTCAGCTGAAGCCCTTCTAGAAGGTGTAGAAGACTTAAGTCTGCGTTATGGCTATGACACTGACGCCGATGGCATTGCAAATCAGTACAGGACGGCTTCAGACATAGGGTTATTCAGTCTGGATTGGCAAAATGTCACCAGTGTCCGGATGGAATTACTGGTTAGAAGTTTTCAGGAAGTAACGGACACACCTCAGTCCTATTTTTTTGCCGGAAACCGAATAACCCCCACAGATAATTTTTTACGCCGATCTTTTGTGTTCACCATGGAGTTGCGGAATCGAATTCCGCAGTGAGGATCGCTCAATGAAGAGTCCGATAGAGTCCCAGCAGGGGAGTGTTTTACTGGTTAGTCTGGTGCTGCTATTGATTATTACAGTAGCAGGTATTACTTCGATCAGGGTGGCCAGTCTGGAAGAGAAAATGACCGGTAACTTCCGAAATGAACAGTTGGCCTTTCACTCTGCCGAAGTAGGCGTGCTTGAAGCTGAAAATTACGTTGCCAATACTGTTCTTTCGCTTTCCAGTTTTAATGCGGACTGCATTAATGGGCTTTGTTTCAATGGCACCCAGAGTACCGAGGTTGGAACCTGCGAAAATAGCACTGACAGACCATGGGAAGATGAGTCTGTCTGGTCCACGTCTTCAAAGCATCGGACAACTGTCATCAATCTGGAGGGAGTTTCTGCTCAGGCCAAGTACATTGTTGAGTTCCGGTGCTATCTACCCAAGGAAAGTGATGGCCCTATTCCCGACCCGGCCAGTTTTAGTGACTGGGCCCGGTTTTATCGAATTACCGTACTGGCAACAGGTGGCTCGACAGATGCCCGGGTCATGCTGCAGACCACTTACAAGAAGAATGATTAGCAAGAAGATTGACTAGCAGCCTGTCGGACTTAAGCGTCCGTAGCGAGGATTGCAAGAAATTGAGG
>NZ_JAHHPS010000017.1:0-3637 GCF_024606275.1 Endozoicomonas sp. SESOKO4
TAATCCGGCAGCTCATCGTAATCTCTTCGACATTCTTCGGGAATGATCAGGGGATGAATGCCTTGTCGTTTAGCGGCTATGACTTTTTCCCTAACCCCGCCAACAGCCAGAACTTTACCCGTGAGGGTCAGTTCTCCAGTCATGGCTATAGGGGCAGGCTTTGTATTCGTGGCAAGAGATAGCAGAGCGGTGGCCATGGTTATACCTGCTGAAGGGCCGTCTTTGGGAGTTGCTCCTTCAGGTACATGAAGATGGATAAAGGCTTTGTCAAAATAGGCTTCAGGAATGCCTAGCTTCTCGGCCTGACTTGAAACAAAGCTGTAGGCTATTTCAGCAGACTCTTTCATGACATCACAACGAACTGCGCCGCCCCTTAGGAGGCGGCGCATGAATCAATGCTCTAACAACGAGGGAGACCCCCGTTAGGACACATGAGTGAGCACCCAATATTATTGGCTCCGGCCGCCGTGTTGTCCATTCGTAGTTAAGAGTTTTGAAGCATAAAGAAATCTCTTTTATGTCACTTTTGGGATGCCAGTCTTTCTCCATATTTATCTGCCATTCATTTGACATTTAATAGCAGCAGGAAAACACAATTTTTCCTTTCATCTCACCGGACCTGCTGAGTTCAATTGCCATCAGCTAAGCTGTGTAAATAAGTGTTGGAAAGTTAACAAATCCACAAGCTCACAACGGACTGTGGCGACATGTCATCACCTCTTTCACCCGGCAGCAACAACTCACCCACTCCCCCCAGATTCACTGGCGACAATAACATGCCTACTTCTCCAGTCACTGGACAGGATCATTTGGGCCGGCAAATCAGTGAAACGACAACGACAAGTCAATTGAGCCACGAATCATCTGACCAACGGACACCAGAATCTCCTCACATTAATGAGAGGAAGGCTGAAAGACGCCCCTGGTTCTTCCAGCGGTGGTACAAAAGTTACATTGCCAGAAAAGACACGACGCCTCCTCCTGCTGAGAATCTTGACCCCGATGAAGAGCAAAAACAGACCGGATACCTTGGTTTACTGAAAGGGCTGCCAGGCAAGGCTGTAGGAGCACTTTCAAACCTTCCCGGTGCGGGTTACGAAAAGGTCGCGTCAAAACTGGATGATTTTATCAGTCGTCAGGTGGGTATTGAGATGACCCGTGAGGACGAAAGAAGCCAGTGGCGCTCTTTATTGTATGACCTGCTATGCAGTTATACCGGAGTCATTGTCGAAGGAAAGCAAACGCCATTCAACTTTAACGAAATACTCATAAAAAATGGCGATGCTCTCCCCATAAGAATTACGGCATTAAACTTCGACTCAAAAAGAGTCGTCCAACCATCAGAAAGCTATTTAATCAATGGACAAGCCACAGAAAATCATTTTGAAATGGGAGACCTCTCCTGCACCGTTGAAATTCCGTTTGAAGATAGTCCCCCTCTGATACTGCAACTCAGGCTTGAGAACACGACCCTCTCAGTCGGTACCGATATTAGCATCGCCCAGGTATTAAAAAACCAATTCATCTCTTCTTCCCGGGATCGCACCGCGGTTCAACTTTCTGCTGAAAAAGTAGAAGTCCGATATGAAAATCTGGACTCTTATCAAGAACTGACATCAGTACCTGATCCCTCAAAAGAATCAGACTGCATCGTGGGGTTTGAGAGGGGAAAGCTGACTATGAAAGGCGTCCGGCTATGCAAACCTCTTGACCTGCTTGAAGCTTCAACGAAACAGACATCCATACTTATTTTCGACTCGTTAAAATATGTCAACGAATCAGCCCGGCCTGCATTGGTAGAAGTCAAAAAAGTAAACGTTCAGCACCTTGACGACACCCATAATGGAACCTTCACCAGCTCACTGATCATTCACCCCAAAACCATTCGAAACATTCCCTATATTGGTTGGTTATTAGCTCCTCTCTTCTCTAGCCCTGTTCATCTCGAGATCTTCGCATTTATGCAACATGGTGAAGTCAGAATGAAAGATTTGAAACACGGTATCAGTGTTTCAGGAGGAACCCTGACTGGCTGGCTGGTAAAAAAAGCACTAAAGGCCAAACAAACACGATTGGTTCCATACAGCGGTGGAACAGGACTCCAGATTGGCTGGCCGTTTAAATTTATCGCATGCAAAATCGTTCTGCCTGGTCTGGTCCCCGGGAAGCCCGCGTCCAGCATAGAGGATCATGATCAGATCACCTTTAGGCAACTGAATCAGACCCGTGCTCAAAGTCATTCAGTACCAGGCCAACCTCAACCAGACGACACTTCATTTGAAGAGTTACCTTCACTTCACCACCAGCATTCAGAAGCGCTTGATCTGGAAGACGGTGTACTCATTGTACCCGACACTTTCAGCAGCGTGCTCAGCGTTATCTTCTCAGGAGACAGCGCTTTGGCTCAGCCAGTAAGAATGGTGCCACGCTTATTGGAAAAGCGTTGCATAGAAGCGGCAAAAGGTGACGAAACAGCTTGCCAGATCTTGCTCCGCTTTGTTCGGGATCAGGAAAGGTTTCAACATGAAAATGACTGCATGATGGCTCTGGAGGCCATTCCAGAAGCGTTCTTCATCAAGGAGGCTGCAGAAGCCGATGATGAGACATGGTTATGGTTTGAGAGTGTTGCACACAGACTGATTACTGTTGATAGAGAGAAAGCTTTTGAACTCTACAAACAGCTGTTAAAAAGAAAAGACATCGAGAACGCCAGTGGGCTGGCATCAAATACTGAATGGTTGATTCATCTTGCAAAGCACCTGCCTAAGAACACACCCGAGGAAAAAGCCATAGCCTTCCGGTTGGCCGAGTTTGCCTATAAGTCCGATCCGGAAAAAGCAGAAGAAGCGATTAAACTGCTCATCAACTGGAATAAGAATCAACTCTATAAAAAAAGCCAACTGAGCAGCCTTCTTCAAGACTTGATCAGCAACCACCCCTACTTTGCCGACCCTCATCATCTTGTCTCATTATTAAACCTGCTGGATCGGAGTCATCCGGAAATCGTTGCCCACTCACTGGAACACTTTCCGATAAAAACTCTTATTCAAAACCTCTGGATAGAGGACAGCATCAGGGCTCATAACACTCTGGATTTCCTCAAAATGCTGCTGGTCAAGCACGGCCGATTCAAAGAAGCCGCTGAACTGTTGATTGAGTCTGGAGACCGCAGACAGGCCGCAAGAATGCTTGACCTTGGCATCAGACAAGGTAAGCCCTCCGCTCTGAAGGTAAAACTAGATTTGGCGGTAAGGAATGAGCTGCCCGAAGATATGTCGTTGGCAAAGGAAGTTCGTCACCTCAGGTATTTGATAGAAAGTACTGCGACTCCAGAAGCAATGAGAGGGGCGGCCGTCTCAATCTTAGCAAGTATTGTGACAGAAAAGCCTCATCCGGAACTTGCAGGTATTTTCACTGAAGATCTGCTGATGACAGAGGAAAAAAAGGCTTCTTTTGTGAAAGCGATCGATAAACTGTTTGACCTTCAATACGCAGAAGCATCCACTCTGAATGATCGCATGAGAACCCTGAATCAGATTGAAGAACTCCTGAAAGCCGCCCGGACTGATGAGTCAGCTTACTTAAACAAACCTCTGATGCTGAAGCAGATTCAGGATGCCAACCAGCGGGGTGATCG
>NZ_JAHHPS010000140.1:0-1098 GCF_024606275.1 Endozoicomonas sp. SESOKO4
TTTTCTTACTGGCTGGCTCAAGGTGGCAAGCCTGCCAAACTGCCGGGTTATGAGCGACTGGTCACACCAGAGTGGTTGGATGAACAACTTAAGATGAATACCGACCTTATGGTGCTGGATGTCTCCTGGGGAAGAGGGGCTCGCTATGTTGTTCAGCATATTCCCGGTGCTCTGCACGTTGAAACAGGCAGCCTGGAGTCGATTATCAAGGAGTCAGAACGGCTGAAATCAGTTCTCCTTGGGCTGGGTATCACTAAACATACACCAATCGTCGTTTATGGCGACGATATGATTGCCGCTGCACGCGTTTTGTTTGTTCTTCAGTATGCCGGTGTCAAGGATGTTCGGCTTCTCAGTGGTGGGCTGAAAGCCTGGACTGGTTCAGGCTACCCGGTGGAAAGAGGCATCAACTATGCTACACCCGCCAGGCAGTTTGGCAGTCTTGTTCCTGCTGAGTATGAATTATGGATGGATTCTTTGGTTTCAGAAAAAATTACGACGGCGAATGGATAACGTTGCCTCTATCCTCAAACGGGCGGCTGAAAACAATCACCGTGCTTTGTTGGTTTTGTCCGGAACAGAAGCCTGGACACAACAGCAGGCTGAGAGTCTCCTTTCAAGTGCACTTCTGTTTTCAAAGACACAAGGGCAGCAAACACTCTGGGTGGGTGAGCGCTTTAAGGTAAATGAAACTTCGATCTCTGCACCAAAAGCTATCGGCTGGTTAGGGCGTGAGATTGACTTCGTGGTATTTAATGCCTTTTCCGGTTTTGATGTCGATGCCTTTGGTCAGCTCAGTGGTGCTCTGAAAGGTGGAGGGCTTTTCATACTTCTGATACCGGATCTGGATGACTGGCCTGAATACTCTGACCCTGACCACAAAAGACTCGCTGTTTATCCATATCAACCCGGGCACATTCGGGGACTCTATCTGAAAAGACTGGTCAACCTTATCAAGTCTGAACAAACACTCTCTTTGTTGTGTGAAAACGGCGTTGCAAGGTGGCAACAGGGTATTTGTTGCAGTGGTTTACCTGATTCAGGGCAGGCAGAATCTCCAGACGACACTATTTGCAGAACATCGGATCAATCCAAGGC
>NZ_JAHHPS010000141.1:0-6861 GCF_024606275.1 Endozoicomonas sp. SESOKO4
TCTTTCCCTACCGCTATCACGTCACAGATTTTTTGCCCAGTATGGTATCTGCTTTAGTTGCATAGGTCATTTTGATTCTTTAAACATTACACAAGTCGTCTATAAAAATACCCATTACGAACCACTCAATCTACATAGCTTTCCAGGAGAATCTGGTACATCCTCTATGCTTACCCATTCAGAAACACAGCAAACACCCACTGCATCATCCCAATTGGGTCAAAGCCAAGCTCATCCCGTCCGGAAAGGCACAACACAAGCCCTGTCTGATCGCAAAAGCGAATACCACACTGAGCAATCAACCTGCGGCGTGAAAATAGTTGGGGATGATGGCCGACAGCATCCGTGTGGGATAGTCTGCAAGAATGCTGCTGCCCTAAGGGATCACAAAAAAATAAAGCACACCGGACAAAAAACCTGTGACGCTATAGTGGTCGGGAAGAACGGTCAGCAACAGTCGTGCGGTAAAACCAGTAAGAACGCCAAAGCCATGTCAGTTCACAAAAGCGCATATCATACCGGGCAAAAAACCTGTGACGTAACAGTGATCGGGGAAGATGGCCAGCAGTACCCATGTGGGACTGTCTGCAAGAATACAAATGCTCTTTCGAATCACAAAAAAAGAAAACATACCGGGCAAAAAACCTGTGACATGCCCATGATCGGGAAGAATGGTGAGCAGCAGTCATGCGGCAAAATCTGCAAAAATGTCAAAGCCCTTTCGGTTCACAAAAGCTTATATCACACCGGGCAAAAAATCTGTGACATAACAATGATCGCGGGGGATGGTCGGCAGCGGCCATGTGGTGCAGTCTGCAAGAATACTAATGCCCTGTTCAATCACAAAAAAAGAGACCACAGCGGACAACAAACCTGTGACATGAACGTGGTCGACAAGGATGGTCAGCCGCGGCCATGCGGGATGCTCTGCAGGAATATACAAGTCCTGTCGAATCACAAAAGAAGCGCCCACGGCAAGCGACAAATCTGCTACCTGACAGTCGTCGGGAAGGATGGCCAGCAACGGCCATGTGGGAAGATCAGCAAGAACCTTAAAGCCCTGTCAGATCACAAAAGAGTGCATCGAAAACGCAAACCTGTTGATCTGGACTAAAGCGGTGAGCTCAGTCGTTGGTCTGACACGCGCCCTTTCATGGGGTTTTGCCTTGTGCAAACTTTGGTATTTAACAGAAGGTCTGTGGCCGAAAATACATTTATTTTCTTGCTCTACCCTTCCTCTTGGTAGACCAGAATGCAAGGTTAGTAAGATTAAACACTCACTCTCTACGGCAATGCTGTTGCTGATATTGACGTTGTCTGTCATCACTCAGGCTCAACCGTTGACAAGACCTTTTGTTACCACGCTTGAAGAGTTACCAGACATTGCCGGCGCAAACGACTATCAAGAGTCAGATTCACTCTTTAACGACAAACCACATAGATCTGCGACGATTATTGAGTCGATTTCATGGCGATGGCTTTACGTCACTCATCTGCTGGTGCCTTGCGAACTAATCTCTGCCACCAGAGACACCCCTCCACGCTCCAGCTCATATTCATGGCTACCTGTAGAGGAGGTTATCGCCGTCTGCTGGCTTTTAAAAAGCCATTGGAACCCTGATTTACTGTCGTTTAATCCGATTGAACAAAAAGAGACAACACCCATGCGCTTACAGGGGGGTCACTCGTTTGCCACCATCACTATGATGGTAGGTTCTGGACAAGAACAACAAGACCAGCCATCAGAATCATTAGGCCAGAGAACTTCAAGAACAATCACCCACCCTGCAGGCTCGTTAACTGCCCCCCTTTATTCCAGCTTTGGCCGCGGTAACGGAAACCCTCGACAACACTCACATACTTTGGGTTTAAATTGTTTTGTCCATCCCTGTCGTGGCGTTTGTCAATTACGATCATCATCCTGTATCAGCGAGCCTGATGAATGGTCTCTAAATTCCGTAGAGAGCTCATGCTCTCATTTGGCTAATGGATACTGCTTTAGTTGCATAAGTCCTTTTAATCCTTTAAAAATCAAACAGGCTGCCTATGCAACTGCCGCCGGGGAGCCATTTAATCTGAATAATTTTCTCGAAGAATCCGGAATTTCCTCTAAGGTTGCATGTTCAGAAACATACCAAACAAGCACTGCATCATCCCAATTAGGTAAGAGTCCAATTGATCTTTCCCTGAAAGGCACAATACAAGTCGTGTCGGACCACAAAAGAGAGTACCACACGGAGCAACCAACCTGCGATGTGACAATAGTTGGAGCAGATGGTTGGCAGCGACCCTGCAGAAAGGTCTGCAGGAATGTTCAAGCCTTGTCAACTCACAAAAGCGCATACCACACCGGGCCAAAAACCTGTGACGTATTAGTGATTGGATGGAATGGCCAGCAGCGGCCATGCGGGAGATTGTGTAAGAGTACTAAAGCCCTGTCGTCTCACAAAACAAAATACCACACCGCGCAACGAATCTGTGACGTCCCCATGTTCATTGAGGATGGTCGGCAACGGCGATGCGGGAAGATCTGCAAGAATTCTCAAGCCCTGTCGCACCATAAAAGAAGTGTCCACAGCGGGCAACGAACCTGTGAAATAACCGTTGTTGGACAGAATTGCCAACAGCGGCGATGCGGAACGGTCTGCAAGAGTGCGAAAGCCCTTTCGGATCACAAAGGAAAAAACCACAGCGGGCAACGAACCTGTGACTTTAAGATAGTCGGGGAGGATGGTCGGTATCAGTCATGCGGGACAGTCTGCAGGAATGTTAATGCCCTTTCGGATCACAAAAGAACTGTCCACAGCAGCCAAAAAACCTGCTACATAACAGTGGTCGGTGAGGATGGCCAGCAGCGGCCATGTGGAAAGATCTGCAAGAATCTTAAAGCCCTGTCAGATCACAAAGGTAGACATCGAAAAAGCAAAAATGCTGATCTGGACCAGAACGATGACCTCGGCCCTTGATCTGACACCCATACTTCAATGGTTTTTTGCCTTTCGCAACTTTTGTTTTTACAACAATCTTAAAGCCCTGTCTGATCACAAATGCAAAGTTCACAGCGGGCAAAAAACCTGTGTTGTAACAGTAGTCGGAGAGGGTGGCCAGCTGCGGTCATGCGGGAAGGTTGTCATGAATGCCCAGGCCCTGTCGGATCTTTGACAGAAAACACGCTTATTCTCTTGATCTATCATTCCTCTCTATCAACCAGAACGCAGTGATAAAACGATTAAACACTCACTCTTTGCGGCACCGCTATTGCTACTACTGTGGCTGTCTGTCGTCACTCAGGCCCAACCCTTGACGGAACGTTATATTGTCAAGCTTGAGCAAAATGCGGTATTTCCAAACCAGAGCTTTTCTATAAAGAGTGACCTGCATCCATTAGCGGGCAGCCCGTCAGTCATTACTGACACAAACAGCTATGGACTATCAGGTTTTCCGCCTGATGACAAACCACACAGATCTGGCAGTTACGGGGTAAAAACGACCGTTATCAAGTCGATTTCGTGGCAATGGCTTTACACCACCCATCTGCTCTTTGATTACGAACTGATCCTCACCGCCAAAGATAACGCTTTAAGCTCTACCCTTTATTCATGGCTACCTGGAGAAGTGGTTTTCATTGTCGGTTGGCTTCTGAAAAGCTATTGGAACCCCGACTCACTGATGTTTAACTCGATGGAGCAACGAGAAGCAACATCTATGCTGACACAGTGGGATCACACGTTTGCGGCCATCATTATGGTGCCTGCTGGCTCTGGAAATAACCAACAACCATACCAGTCATCAGTATCATCCGGGCAGCACGCCGCGGATGCCAACGCTCAACCTACAGGCTTTTTCAATGGTCCATCGTATTCTGATTTTGACGACGGCAACAAGAACCCTCAGCAATACTCGCATACTTTGGATTTATATTGTTTCGTCCATCCCTGTCATGGCGTTTGCCAACTCCGACCATCACTCCATAGCACAGGGCTAGATGAATGGCCGCTGAGTTCGTTCGAAAGCTCATGCCCCCATCTTACCCGTGGACATTGTCTTGGTTGCATAGATTATTTTGATCTTGTAAACGTCAGATGCTCAACGCCTGCCCCTGAAGCTTCTCTCAACGATGGTGTGCCAACGCCGAGCTGTTGGTCTTCCATAGCGGATGATCTTGCGGCCATTAACGGGCCACGAAATACACCTGGCAATTTCAAGGAGATCGAAATTCTCGCTACGAATATCCAATCCACACCCAAAATTGGGACTTCAGAACCACAAGAAACAACCCCTGAACCATCCCAATTCGCGCAGAGCCAAACTCTTTCTCAGACAGACAGCTCAGAAGCTCCGTGTGAACACAACACCGGGCAATTAACCAATGATGCGACGGTGGTCAAGGAGGATGGTCAGCCGCGGCCAGGCAAGAAGACCTGGATGAGTGTTCAAGCCTTGTCGGCTCACAAAAGAAAAATCCACAGAAGGCAAAAAATCTGTGATAAGACCGTGATCGGGGAAGATGGCCTGCAACGACCATGTGGCAGAGTCTACAAGAATATCCAGTCTCTGTCGTCTCACAAAGGTAGAGAGCACTCCGGTCCAAAAATCTGCAACGTTTCCGTGATCGGAGAGGATCGCCAACTGCTACCATGCAGGGCTATCAGCACAAATACAAGGACGCTGTCGGATCACAAAAAAAAAGAACACGCAGGTCAACGAACCTGTGACTTGATCGAAGTCGGAGAAGACGGCCAGCTGCGGCGATGCGGGAAGATCTGCAAGAATGCCAAAGTTCTGTGGGATCACAAAAACAGAAGCCACAGCGGGCGACAGATCTGTAATGCGACCGTAATCGGGAAGGATGGGCAGCCGCGGCCATGCGGGAAAGTCACTAAGAATACTCCGTCTCTGTCAGTTCACAAAAGCAAGCACCACTCCGGACGAAAAACCTGCTACGTAAAAGTGGCCGGAGATCATGGTCTGCAGCAGATAGGCGGGGTGGTCTGCAAAAGTGCTGAGGCCCTGTCGATGCACAGAAGCAAGCATCTAAAGCGCAAACACGTTGATGTCGATCAGAACAATGACCCCAGCTCTCAAGAAGACTAACCCAGCCCTAAATAAGAGAAGGTGGAAAGAATGGGGCAAAAAACTACACCTCTGTAGGAGACAACACCCGCCTTCTACTAAATGACACTGGTCGCTTAAGTAGATCCCCGAGGCCATCCATCTGACAACAGGATGGCCCGTGATCGCAATGCTCGGGCTCATCAAAGTGTGCACAAGCGCTTCCATGGATTTTTGACGGAAGGTCTCAGACAGAAAAACACAATGATTATCTTGATCTATCCTTCCTCTCTAACCACCAGAATGCAAGGATAGAACTATTAAACAGTCACTCTTTGCAACAGCACTGTTGCTGATATTATTGTTGTCTGCCCTCTGTCAGGGCGAATCGTTTCCAGAATGTTTTATTGCAGAGTGTGGACAGAATGCTATTTACCCGAACCAGAGCTATTCTGTAAAGTTTGATCCGCATATATTGCCGGGCAACCCGTCAGTCATTGCCAACACTGACGGCTACGCAACATCTGACTCACCACCTGAAGACAAACCACGCAAATCGGACGTTCAGGGGATCAATGCGTTCCTTATTGAGCGGATTTCGCGGCAGTTGTTTTACGCGACTCATCTGCGAGTGAGTTACGAACTGATCCTGACCACTAAAGCCCTTCCTCTGAAAGCCAAACCTTATTCATCGATACCTGTAGAATGGGCTATCGCTGTCGCTTGGCTTTTAAAATGCTATTGGAACTGCGATTCACCGCTGATTAACCCGATGACACAGCAGGAGGCAACATCCATGTTGACACAGGAGAATCAAACGTTTGCCATTATCACTGTGATGTTTGACTCTGGAAATAACCAACGACCACATCAGCAACAAGACCCGCCATCAGATTCATTCGGCCAACATGTCCCGGTTGCTACAACCTGTTTCGATAGCTTCCTGTATTCCCGCTCTGGTGGCGGTAACGAAGGCCCTCAACAAAACCAACATACCCTGGATTTCAATTGTTTCGTCTCTCCCTGTCATGGCGTTTGTCAATTCCACTACTCACCGGATGGCAGAGGGCTCAATGAATGGCAGCCGATTTCCTCAGAAAGCTCATGCCGCCATTTGACGCATGGGCATTGTCTTCGTTGCATAGGTTATGTTGATCCTGTAGAAGTTACACCTCAAAGTTCACAGTTCGAAAGATTGAATCTTCCTGCTACCATTCAACCCCAATCGGCTTCTGACCTGCTATTTGAGCTACTGACCCACGGCATTGATGGCGACCCAGCCAACAGCGGCAACTCTATAGACGGGATCCTCTTAGACTGCTGGATTGCCTCAGACGGGATCGTCTCAGACGCAATAAGCTCTGAGGCAGACCATGCAACTGACGCTACCGTGCCACTCAGAGATGATATGCCAATGGCTGGGAAAAACCGTCTTGCTGCCAGAGCACCGCTCCCCGGAGGATCGCCTCCCGGAGGATCGCCTCCCGGAAAAACTACACATTACCAACAAGCTCTGTCAGATCGCAAAAGCAAACGCTGCATTCGGCAAACAATCTGTGACCTGACAGTGGTCGGGGAGGATGGCCAGCCGCGGCCATGTGGAATGGCCTGCAAGGGCTCTCAAGGTCTGACGGAACATAAAAGAAGTGTCCACAGCGAGCAAAAAATCTGTGACGTGATAGTGGTTGGGGAAGATGGCCAACCCGGGCCATGCGGTAAAATCTGCAGGAGTGCTCGAAGCTTGACGGTTCACAAAAGCAGATACCATACTGGGCAAAAAATCTGTGACGTGATAGCGGTAGGGAAAGA
>NZ_JAHHPS010000142.1:0-9772 GCF_024606275.1 Endozoicomonas sp. SESOKO4
CCCCAGGATCAGTGGCAACTCACGGTTTTTGTTGTTTTTAAAGGTAAATAGAACCCTCATGGGCGCTGTGACTTCAGCTTTCTCGATATCATCATAGAAATGACGGTAGAACGTTGAGCCTTTCTCCCTTAAGAGATCAAAAGTGAATTTGACATCACTGGCTGACACACTGTGGCCATCGTTAAAGCGGGCCTTGGGATTAATGTAGTAGGCAACCCAGTGGTTATCCGGGTCTAACTCAATGGCTTGAGCAATCAAACCGTATTTACTTAGAGGTTCGTCCCAGGATCTTTGCAGCAGGGTGTCATAGAGCAAGTCGCTGCCAGCGGCTGCTGAACCGCGATCTACAAAAGGTGTAAGACTGTCAAACTGGCCAATCACTGCCTGTCTGAATTCACCGCCTTTTCGGGCCTGCGGGTTGGCGTAGTCAAAGTGTTCAAAATCTTTTTGGTACTTTGGTTCGCCATAGAGACTGATGGCATGCTTCAGAGGGATCTTGTCAGATCCCCATGCGAAACAGGCTGTTACTATCAGGAGTATACCCATGACCAGACGTGTCATTTTGGCTCTTCCTCCCACCAGATACTCAAGTCTATGGGGCCGTATAGACCTTCGTTTTCAGGATAGTTGTAACGGTGTCTGTGTGCTACCCGCCAGTAACGATGATAGAGCTGGGGAATAGTGTAATTTTCCCAGAGCAAGATACGATCCAAAGCCCTTGTGGCTGCTTGTAACTGGTCGATCGATTCAGCCTTGATAATATGCTCAATCATGGCATCAACAGCAGGGTGATTGACACCTGCCAGATTCTGGGTGCTTTGCTCATTGGCACTGCTGCTGCTCCAGTATTCTCTTTGCTCGTTGCCAGGCAGATCAGGCTGGTGGAAGGTTCTGAGCAGCATATCGTAATCCTGATTGCGCACTCTTCGAACGTACTGGGAGACATCCACCGAGACGATCTGCATATCAATACCGAGTATCTTCAGATTACTCTTGAATGGTATGGCAACACGTTCCTGTTCTGGCACTGCCAGCATCAGTTCGAACTTCAGTGGCTCGCCGGTTTCCTTGTTGACCCTTTTGCCATTTTTGAGTTCCCAGCCTGCCTGTTTTAGAAGGCGATTGGCATAACTGAGTTGCTTCCGAATATTACCAGTGCCATCCGTTTTTAAGCCTGTCCAGGATTGTTTAAACAGTCTCTCAGGAAGGATATTTCGATAAGGCTCAAGCAGTTTGACTTCAGCCTTATCGGGTATTCCTGTTTGGGCAAACTCCGTACCGGCAAAAAGACTCCCGGGCACTGAATAGATACCATAAAGGAGGTTAGCGTTGGTCCAGGCTGCATCATAACCCTGACTGATCGCTTCTCTGACGCGTTGATCCTGAAAGAGGTCTTTTCGACTGTTAAAGATAAACGACTGAACCTGAAAGCTCTTGCGCGGGTAATTTTTCTTGATAATCTTCCCGGTATCTATGTCTTTTCCCTTGTATGCATAAGTCCAGTTTTTAGCCAGATTCTCGACTCGGATATCATATTGCCCAGCAAGAAAAGCTTCCAGAGAGAGGGTAGAGTTCCTGAAATACTCCAATTTGATCTGCTCAAAGTTATTTCGACCAATATTCACTGGCAGTTTTTCAGCCCAGTAATGCTTGTTTCGCTCAAGAAACACGCTCTTGCCAAGCTCGTATTGTCTGATGCTGTAAGCGCCTGAGCTGACAGGAATATGGATCGTATGATCGTCTCCCCGGGACTGTTGCCAGTAGCTGTTGTGAATTACGGGTAACTGGGCCAGTCGAAAGGGCAACTTCTTGTCTTCAGGGGTATTCAGGGTAAGTTTTACCCGGTTTCCGGGTTCAATTTTTATTTGATCAACATCCTTTAAAAGGTGTTTAAAGTTGGAGAAATCACCATTTTTGTATTGAAGAAAGGTATCTCTTATGACCTCGGCATTAATTGGGCTGCCATCGGCAAAACGGGCTTTTGGGTTAATAACAAAGCGTATCCAGCGATTGTCATCAGGGTATTCGACACGTTCGGCGATCAGAGGATAAAGACTGCCGGGCTCATCCCGACTGGCATACATCAGGCTGTCATAGATGTAAGGACCAACGGCTGCAGGTAGTCCTTTGGCACTAAAGAGGTCAAAAGTGTCATAGGTACCAAGAGCAGCGAGTCTGACCTTGCCCTGACGGGGAGCATCAGGATTGATATAGGAAAAGTGTTGAAAGTCAGCAGGATATTTGGGAGTGCCGATCAGGTTAATAGCATGACTGTTGTGATAAGGTTGCTGAATACCGGCCTGAGCAGAAGCGTAAAAGCAGGCAAGAATCAGAGCAATAAGAGTATGTGCCCATGGTTTAATAGTCATTCTGTTCTCTGTTTTGAGCCAGCTGAAGATTTGGGTTTCATCCACCATGACGTAAGACGAATACCAAAGGGTGGGAAAGTTTCAGGAGTTTGCAGGTGCTGCCAGTATGCGATTCTTATAAAACGACCCTGCCAGTTAGGAATGAAGTAATGCTCCCAGAGCAAAAGACGATTCAAAGCCTGCATCGCGGTATAAAGATCCTTTTTACTATGGGCTGAGAGCGCATGATCAATCAAGGCATCAATGGCCGGGTTATGAATTCCGGCAAGGTTCTGGCTGCCTTTAATATCTGCAGATTCTGAATGAAATAATCCTTTGAGGTGTTCGCCGGGGAGATAAGGTACCATCAGGGTTGTTTGAACCATATCAAAATCCCTTTCTCTCAGTCTTCGCTGGTATTGGCTCAGGTCTGTAGCCCGAAAATCCATTTTGATTCCTACACTGGCAAGGTTGGCGGCAAAAGGGAGTATGAAACGGTCAGCCAGTTTTGAGTAGTGAAGAAATGTAAAGTGGAAGGGTTCATTTCGAGCGTTTAATAATTGCCCCTGATGGTAATGCCAGCCGGCCTCTTTCAGGAGTTTAAGGACTTGTCTTCGTTGAGCTGTGATATTTCCATCCCCGCTTGTTTTTGAGAGCTCGAATGGCCTGGAACAGAGCTCCGGTGGCAATATCGATCGAAAAGGTTTAAACAGTTCCTGTTCGTTCTGTGTGGGAAGGGCAGAAGTATTATTCTCATGGGCACTAAAGAAATGGGTGGTTCGGATATAGGCGTTATAGAAGAGCTTTGTTGAAGACCATTCCCAGTCGAACAACAGGCTGATAGCCTGCCTGACTCTTCGATCCTGAAACAGTGGGGATTTGAGATTAAAAACAAAGAACCTTCTGCCATAGTGCATTTTGTCCGGAATATTCAGCTTGATAACCTTGCCCTGTTGCATGGCTGGAAAGTCATAACCTGTTTCCCAGTTTTTCGCCTCACCTTCGTAGTGGACATCAATCTCGCCTTTTTTAAAAGCCTGGAAGCTGACATGACGGTCACGGTAAAAATTCAGAGTGACTTTGTCAAAATTATAAAGGCCTCTGTTAACAGCTAGCTCGGCTCCCCAATAGTCCGGGACTCGCTCGTAGACGATGGTTGCACCCGGTCTGACCCTGGCAATCTTGTATGGACCACTGAGTAAAGGTGGTATGAGTGTGGTTTTTGAAAAATCACGATTCTGCCAGTAATGTTTTGGTAACACAGGCAGCTCACTGAGTTTAAGTGGGAGTGCTTTAGAGGAAGAGGGTTTCAGAAAGAAGTGGATGATGTACCGATCTTCAATTTGGATGCGTTCAACCTGCTCCAGTGCGAGTTTGAAGTTTGGGTGTCCCTGTTCCAGCAGTATCTTGTAGGAAAACTCAACATCTTCGGTGGTAATCGGGTGCTGGTCATGGAAACGGGCATTTTTTCTCAGCTTGAATGAGAGCTTTTGTTTTTCCGGATCGTAGGCCACCGCTTCAGCTATCAGACCATAAGCCGTACTTTTATGTTCCATGGAGGGGGCATAAGGGCCAGTGCCCACCATCAAGGGCTCGTTTAACTCCAGAAAGCCGAAGCGGTAAGTATTGTTTGCCTGTGTGGGGGCTATTCCACTTGCACTATATGGATTCAGAGTATTAAAGGTTCCCAGGGCTGCCAATCGCAAATGGCCACCTTTGGGGGCTTCAGGGTTGACGTATTGGAAGTGCTTAAAATCTTTTTTATAGAGCGGTTCGTCCATGATGGACAGATGGTGTTGCCACTGCTCACTTTTGGCAATTGCCAGCATTCCTTGTAAATAGAGCAGTAAAAATAGCGTCAGTGGTTTCAATGATGCTCCCCGGTAATATTAAACCGAATGAACTTGACATCGACAATTCAAGGGAGCGCTTTACAGGGAAGGATGTCAGACCCGTGAAAAATCGGGTCTGGGCATCTTGGCTGATTATTCGTAAGCGCGCGCCACATCAACGTAGAGAGTCAATCGTTGGCCGGGCTGCAGGTATTTGCTGTCAAAGGTGTTCCAGGTTTTGATCTGAGCTACCGCTACATTGAACTTGTCAGCGATACGGGACAGGGAGTCACCACTGCGAACCTTGTAATTGACCTTGCGAACAACACCGTTCCGGGCAGCATTGGTTTTGCTCCATACCACCAGTTTCTGTCCGATTCTGAGATTATCTCTGGGTGACATGCCATTCCAGCGAGCCAGTTCCTGAACGCCAGTGTTGTACTTTTTAGCTATGCTCCAGAAGCTGTCTCCTGATTTAACGGAGTAATTCAATCTTTGCCGACCGGTGCGCTGGGTGTTTTGTTTGGCGATGCGACGCTGTGATGCTGTCAGGGCATACTTTTCCTTCTCTCTGGCGGGGACAGGAATCAACAGGCTCTGCCCAACCCTGATCAAGTCTGTATCCATCTTGTTAACTTCCTTGATGAATTTGGACTTGGTATTGAAGGTATTGGCAATCTTGCTGAGGCTATCACCCGACTTCACGGAATAACGGCGCCATTGCATACGTTTCTCCGTAGGCAATCGAGCCAGTTCAGTTTGGAAGGATTCGGCCCTTGCAATAGGAATCAGTAGATAGTGAGGACCAGAAGGTGGGGTAGACCAGCGATTAAGCCCGGGATTCAATCGATATAACTCATTCAGACTAATACCTGACAACTTGGCTGCCTTGGCCATGTCAAGCTGACCACCGGTTTTAACCTTGGCAAAATGTGGTTTGTTCGGAATAGGCTTCAGCTTGATACCGTATTTTGCCGGATTACGAACGATCTTGCCCAAGGCGATCAGCTTAGGGACGTAGGCGGTGGTTTCACTTGGCAGGTCAAGATGCCAGAAGCGAGTCGATTTACCCTGTCTCTTGTTCTTGTTGACCGCATTCATAACCCGTCCGGGCCCTGAATTGAAAGCAGCCAGCGCTAATTCCCAATCATCAAACATATTGTTGAGACTGACCATATAGTCGAGTGCTGCGCGGGTAGCTTCAACCACATCACGACGACCGTCATACCACCAGTTCTGCTTTAGTCCGTAATGTTCTCCAGTAGCTGGCATGAATTGCCACAAGCCGGATGCACCTGCATGGGAATAAGCAAATGGATCGAAGGCACTTTCCACTATGGGCATTAATGCCAGTTCCAGAGGAACGCCACGTTTCTCGGCTTCCATCAGGATGAAGAAGAAATAGGGACTGGCGCGATCAGAAACCCGGTCAAAGTAGCCCTGGTTTTTCTTATACCAGCGCAATTCTGCCAATACCCGGGGATGATTATTATCCAGGTCCATGGCGAGACCTCGACGGGTCCTGTCCCAAAGGTCAGTTGCTGGTTGCTTGGCTACCTGCTTTCTGACCGCTTTCTTGGCCATTTTGCCTTTGGTAACATTTTGCTCAGCTTTGACCGGTGAACTGGTACCCGCTTGTTCTGTAGAAGTACTCATACAGCTTGTAAGAGTCATAACGAGTGTGGCGGCGCCAAGGACTCGAACCAGGGGTTTAACTTGAGGTCCGGTATAACGACCGGACGCCTGCTCTGTATTCAAAGGTTCAGACATAAAAAATTTATTTATCGTGAAGGAACACAATGTTTATCGTCATCAAAACTGATCCTTCCAATGACGTAATGCTCCAAATACCTCTGCATCGTTTGACAGGACAGTACATGGGGCGTGCTCCTTTACTGCAGTAATGACACTATGTTGGTCAATACGCAGGAATGGATTGATGGTAAATTCCAGCTCCAGGCTGGAAGGCAAGCTTGGCCTGCCCTGTTCGCGAAGCTGAATGACTTTATTGCGATACTCCTTAATAGAGGGGTTAGCGGGTTCTACGGCCCGGGCAAAAGCCAGGTTAGCCAGAGTGTATTCATGTGCACAGTATACCCGGGTGTTTTTGGGCAGAGAACGGAGTTTATTCAATGAGCTCAGCATCTGTTCAGCAGTCCCTTCAAACAGTCGACCACAGCCAGCTGAAAATAGGGTATCGCCACAAAACAGGATGGGGTCGTCCTGATCTGGATTGGCGAAATAGGCAATATGATCAAGCGTATGACCAGGCGTTTTCAGAATGTTGAATTCGGTGCCGAGCACTGTCAGTGTCTCTGTGCCATTCAGGGGGTATGTAATACCGGAAATTTCAGCATTATCAGGGCCATAGACGGGAATATTACGGTCTTTTGTCAACGCTTGTATACCATTCGTATGATCCCAGTGATGATGGGTAATCAGAACGCCCGATAACGCCAGATTCAGACTTTTCATTGCTTTCTCAACCACGTCAGCTTCACCGGGATCAACAACCAGGCACTGTTGACTGCCGCTTTCAGAAAGCAGCCATATGTAGTTATCTTGAAAAGCCTTGATAGCTTGTATGTGGATCATAGGACATTCTGTCGGGTGATAGTCAATAACATTCTAATGTCTGGAATGGCCAGACAATCAATTTTACAGATTTTGCGTATAAAGTCTGTACTGTTTTCTTTACCATTGTTATAAGGGATGACACCGATGCTGGTCGAATCCTGCCGTGCCAGATAAGATGTGTAATTGAGCAGGACTATATTCTGGCTCGAGGTTTTTGCTGATTTGACTACAGCATACATGGAAAAAGCCTGATGCAATGGTTTAAAAAATCGACCGGACCTGAAATGCCTCAAAAGTTGCGGGCCCTGCAGGAGTGGATGCAGTCCGGCGCAGGAGAGTTTGTGCTCAAGGCAGAAGGCTGTCACATAGAACATGAGTTAAAGTATATCTTTGGTTATCACGCTGTCGAGTTATCCGTATCCCCGACTTCTTCTCTGCTGTCAGGCTCTCAAGTCAGCCGGAACTTCCGGTTTCACCCTTTGAACACTGAACCAGTGTCTTCATTACTGCTTGATCCTTACCACTGGCCGATTGCTCCGGGCAGCCTGGATCTAGTCTTGCTGCATCATATGGTAGAAGTGTCTGATCGTCCGCACCGGCTTCTCAGCGAAGCCGGTCATACCATCATACCCGGAGGCAAGATGATTGTAGTGGGTTTTAACCCTTTGAGTCTCTGCAATATCAAGCGGATGATACTTCCGGGTTATCGAAAGTTGTTCCGTGGGGTTCAGTTCATCAGTCCCAGCCGGATGAAAGACTGGTTAACCCTGCTGGGATTCAGTGTTGAGAAAGTGATTCATGGTGCCTATCTGTTCCCCTCCAACCACTCTGCAATGGGTTTGAAGACGGAAGTGATTGAACAACGCTGTCACAATTGGATGCTGCCCTTTGGCAGTTTTTACATCATAGTTGCTACCCGGGAAGTGCCAGGCATGACACCGATCAAGCCTGTCTGGTCCTCAGTGGGGCAATCCCTGGTCGGAAAGCCGATTACAGGGTCCAGCCGGGTGGGAGATAATCGTTGAGCAAGCTAGTTGAGCTTTTTACAGATGGTGCCTGTAAAGGAAACCCTGGCCCCGGAGGTTGGGGGGTGGTATTGCGTTATGGCACTGCTGAAAAAGGACTGTATGGCGGTGAAAAGGAAACCACCAATAACCGTATGGAATTGATGGCCGCTATTATGGGACTGGAAACCTTGACACGGACCTGTACGGTCCGTGTCACGACAGATTCCCAATATGTACGAAAGGGTATTACCGAATGGCTGAATGGCTGGAAACGCAAAGGCTGGAAAACAGCAGCAGGTAAATCCGTAAAAAACAAGGACTTATGGGAGCGGCTTGATGTTCAGAATACCCGCCATAAGATTGAATGGTGCTGGGTGAAAGGGCATGCAGGACATCGGGAAAATGAAATGGCCGATGAACTCGCCTGTCGCGGTGCCCAAGAGATTATTGAAGGTAAGAAGCAATGAGCCGCCAAATCATAATGGATACGGAAACCACCGGTATCGACCCTTCACAGGGCCACCGAATTGTCGAAATCGGTTGTGTGGAGATGATTGACAGGAAGCTGACGGGCAATACCTATCATGTCTATATCAATCCTGAGCGGCATATGGATGATGAGGTTATTCAGGTTCACGGTATTACCAACGAATTTGTTCGGGACAAACCGCTCTTTGCAGCAGTGGCCAAAGACTTTCTGGATTTTATCAAGGATGCTGAACTGATTGCTCATAACGCCCCCTTTGATGTTAACTTTCTCAACCATGAGCTGAAGTGGCTGGACCCCGGCCTCGGACAGGTAGAGGACTACAGTAAAATTACCGACTCCCTTGCCATAGCAAGAAAGAAACACCCAGGTCAGAAAAATAACCTGGACGCACTGTGTAAACGTTATTTTATCGATAACTCAGCCCGTACCTTCCATGGGGCGCTTCTTGACTCTGAAATATTGGCTGAAGTATATCTCGCCATGACCGGTGGCCAGACTTCGCTGCTCTTGGGTGGAGCAGGAGAGGGGACAGAGGATGATGTAACGGTTATCAGACGTTTATCTTCAGACAGGCCTGTCTTGAAAATCATCAAACCGACCGATGCTGAATTAAAACTGCATCAGGAAAAACTGCAAAAAATAGGTCAGCAAGACTGGTGATTGCTTTTGATAAATGAAGTTTGCAATGGCCAACGATTGATTCATCAACGAGAGCTGTGACATTTATGCCATACCAACCTGCAAGTGGCTGGACTCAGAAAGGAGATCAGTCTGATCGTTTTTTGATTCTTTCTGGTCATGACATCGTGATGAATCCTGATGGCGGGTTCCTCTGGGAGAATCGCTCCTGGATGGATGGCCTCGAAGCGATCAGAACCGGAACACTGGACAAGTATTCGGTCTCGGTTATAAAAACAGACCGTATTCCAGATGAGGGCAGTGCCATTGACGCCCGACAGTATATGGCAATGCAGCCTGAATCAATGGTGGCATTATACAGCCATGCAGCTCAAATCTTGAGATCAAGGAGAGACCACCAATTCTGTGGCCGCTGCGGTAGCCCGTGCATGTCAGGCGAAGGGGACTGGGCAATGTCTTGCCCAGCTTGTGAGATGACTTACTATCCAAGGATATCTCCGTGCATCATTGTTCTTATTCACAAAGGTGATGAAATATTGCTCGTTCGTCATAGACGACATTTGCGAAATACGACAATGCATACGGTTATCGCCGGTTTTATAGAGCCAGGAGAGAGTGCAGAGGAAGCTGTAGTGAGAGAGATCAGAGAAGAAGTCGGTCTGGAGGTCGGTGAAATAAAGTACCAGCTCAGTCAGAGTTGGCCATTTCCTCATGCCTTGATGCTGGGCTATCACGCCGAATATAAATCAGGGGAGATTTTTCTTGAAGAGAAAGAACTTGTGAGCGCTGAATGGTTCCAGAGAAATAACCTACCGGACGTTCCGCCTAAATTCACAATAGCCAGGCATTTAATAGATAAATAATATTATACAATCATAT
>NZ_JAHHPS010000143.1:0-1187 GCF_024606275.1 Endozoicomonas sp. SESOKO4
CTTTATTAAGTACCAAAAGATCTGTATCCCTTGGCATGACTGAGCGCTCAACAACTCCCCGGGATATTTCGCCCGGTAACAGATCATTGCCGGATACCCCATTTAATGCCTCGCTTCCCCAAAGTGACTGGACCTGCGTCTGATAAGCACGGCTTCCCAAATATACCACAGGCTTATTTTCACGATTCAACGCCTGTACTTCGCTGGCGATTTGCTCATGAAAATAAGCTCTTGTATTGAGAATATCCGGAGTATCTCCAGTAACAGATGTCTTTGCGGCAAAATCTGCCAGAGTATAACGGTTATTACTGGATTGTTCTTTAGATCGGCCATTTTTAATTTGGACTGGATTCGGTTTATGACTACCACCGGTTTTGACTAATGATAGTTTTTTAGAGTTATTTAGATCTTTTAAGTAGCCTGCTATGAAAGCAATATTTTTTTTCAATTTCTTCCCACAACTGACGGTAGCCTGTTCAAGCTTGAGAATGGTTGGAAATTCATTTTTGAGAATATCGATCCGTTTACCGCTAACGAGGACAAGAGCAGAATTCAAACGCTGAAGCTGTTGCAAACTGTAGTATAAAGTAGCATGAATTGACTCGAACAGCGCAATTTTCAGGCAAATATCTTGTTCATTAATGAAGTGTTCTCTGATGTTGTTCAATTGCCTGAAAGCGTCTTTGAAACAGGTTTTGATGTTTTGGTTGATCTTATCAAATTGATCAATTTTCTCTTTAATCCCGGAATCATTCGCTTTGATTTTTTCTTTCCATTTCTCTTTGCTCATCTTAAGCGAGCGCGATGAATCACTGGTATGAATGCATGTAAGGCAGGCCTCGAGATCATTGAATATTGAAGCGCATTGAGAAACATGCTCAACGAGCATTGCACAGTAATAACTGCAGTGGAAGAACGTCAGCAATAATTCGGTGTGCCGCGATTTTACATTGTTTTCAAAAATATTAATGAGCCGTTCACAGGACTCTCTGCCCAGTTCTGAGATGTTAATGTCTGAATTGTATGCATCGCACTCTTTATTAATGAGTTTTAAAATATCATTATTCTGGATAAGTATTTGTGTCAGCTGGGATTTCAGGTATTCAGGAAGCTGCTGCGGATTGTCATTTGTTATCCCATCCGAGGTGGCATGTTGCATGATGACTTTTCTGGCCTCATGAATGCTA
>NZ_JAHHPS010000144.1:0-2424 GCF_024606275.1 Endozoicomonas sp. SESOKO4
AGAATGAAAGTTCAAAACATTGAGGTCATTGGAACAAAGAAAAAACAGCGCCCTGGTCGGGGAAAATGCTTTGTGCGATTATTGTTGTAAAGAGTACTTCTCATGGTTCTCAGTCTTTAGTGGATTTGCGCTCATCCGACCATCCATCTTTCCATTCTTCCCACAAAGTTCAGTAATTCTTGCTTTGTTATAACTAACGGTCAACACGTACCGGCTATCGGCGCTGAAGGTGGCTGAGGTGATTGCACCATTGTGTTGAATGGTGGCTTTTTCTACCCATGTTCCATCGTCTCCCAGACCATAAATTTTCGCCGTTTTGTCTTCACTGGCGGTCACCACAAGACAACCATCGGCACTGAAGGTGGCTGATTGGACGCAATCTTTGTGGGCAATGGTGGCTTTTTTTACCCATGATCCCTCGCCATTCCGGCCATAGATGTTTGCCGTTCCATCATAACTGGCAGTCACCACATGGCGACTATCGGCGCTGAAGTTGAACGAGGTGATCATGTCCTTGTGTTTAATAGTGGCTTTTATTAACCATAATCCACTGTCCTGCTGGCCAGAGATGTTTGCTGTTCCATCAAAACTGGCAGTCACCACATGGCGGCTATCGGGGCTGAAGTCGGCTGAGTAGATAGAATGAAGATGAGAAATTATGGTTACTTCTTTCCATGAACCATCGTCTTGCAAGTTAAGAATTTTCGCCTTGCAATCTCCACTAGTGGTTACCAGGTGACGGCCGTTGTCGCTGAAGGTGCTTGAGAGGATCATCTTCTCATGGGTAATGGTAGCTTTATCTTCCCATGATCCATCGTCCCTCTCACCATAGATTTTTGCAGAGTTATTGAGGTTTAAGATCAGCGAATGACGTCCATCGCAGCTTAAACTGGTATACTTGACCAAGTGATCATGATTATATTTAATGGTGGTTTTTTCTTCCCATGATCCATCGTCAGTCTGAACGCAGACTCTGAAAGTCCTGTCTTTATTGAAGCTCAAAACACGACGGCCATCAGCGCTGAAGCTGGCCGATATCACCGGAGAAAGATGGCTGGTAGTGTATTTTGCTTCCCATGATCCATCTGTCTGGCCATAGATTCTCACCCTATCATCACTGGCGGTCAACACATGGCGGTCATCAGCGCTGAAGGTGGCTGATTTAACCAATCCAGCATGGGTAATGGTGTCTTTTACTGCCCATGATCCATCGTCCTCCTGACCATAGATTTTCGCAGTGTTCATGTCATCTCCACCGGCGATCAACAAATGATGGCCATCGGAGCTGAAGCTGGCGGAACAGACACGGCCATTCAGGTTAATAGTGGGTTTTACTTTCCATGTTCCATCGGTTTCCTGGTCACAGATTTTCACTGCATTATTCAAACCGACGGTCACCAAGTGGCGGCTATCGGCGCTTAAAGTGGCTATGGGGATACCGTGATGATGGGTAATTTCGGTTTTTGTCTCCAGGTTCAATACTTCACATTGAGACATCAGTTTATTTTTGGTGAAAAGGATCAGTGCGGGGAAGTAAGCGTTATCTCGTTTTTTTACGAGTGACTTGACAGTGCCCGTATTCGCAAATGGCCTCAACCAATCACTGAGTTGTTGATCATCTTTTGCCGTAAAGATTGTTTTCAGTTGATATTGGTGTGGGGCAGGAAACCGGCGATACCATGCCCTTTCCAGAGCTCTGTTACTTTCAACAAGAGCGCGAAGATATTTGCATACCTTTGCTAATCGGGTAATCTCCCGCAAACCCAAATAGCGAATAATCATAGATTCTGGTAAGTCGGGCAAATCGAGTAACAAAGATTTATTTTTGTAAGATGCAGTGACGTCCCTGCCTGCAATAACACCTGTTGGTGTTTCCTCCGGTCGGGGTTGCTCAGGTTTTGGCGAGAATAAACTGTCAATGCTGGAATTGCTGCTTGTAGAGTGCATGCCTGCTCCTTCAATGCTCTAAAGTCGTTATTGATCCTCAGTTAGAAAGGACATTTAAAACTGATTGAAAGGTTAGAACCGGTTTGGGAATGAAAGTTCACAAATTTGGGGTCACAGCCTGCCAAGGGCGAGTCTTTAATGGCGCAGTCGAAGCAGGTTGATGACTTCGTACTGCCACATGGGCATTAAGACCTGTTTGCTGAAGAAGATTTCCTTCCATGTCTTTTTATCATCGGTTAACCCGCGGCAGGTGATAGACAGATGGACGCGAACATTGCACTTCAGATCATGCCCAGACGTATACAGTGCCTTTCCCTCCTGAGCCTGTGACAAGCAGAAATCAATCTCTTGGCTTTGCATCATCAAGCTTTCGTTTTCGGTGTTGCCTTCTGTGAACCGAAAAGGCTTTCGCGTTTGGCTGAGTCTTCTGGCACTCTGGGCAGGTTCGCTCTGAGGTGTGATCTTTTCTTTTGTGAG
>NZ_JAHHPS010000018.1:0-1078 GCF_024606275.1 Endozoicomonas sp. SESOKO4
CCAATTTATTGCAACCGCAGTAGGACAGCCTTAAGTCCGACAGGCTGCTAGGCAAGTCCGGCAAATCGATTAATGCGCTTTAACTGATTATCAGGAAGAAGACTGTGGCCTTGAGCGATGTTACCCACCCTGATGTTTCGGTAGTGATTCCTGCCTGGAACGCTGCCGGTTTTATCCAAAAAGCGATTGATTCTGCTCTCAGCCAGGAAGGGGTTCAGGTAGAAGTCATCGTGATAGATGATGCTTCCGAAGATCACACTGTCGATATTGTTAAAGACTACCAGAATGAACGGGTTGTTCTGATTCAGGCAGAAGAGAACAGTGGCCCCGGGGCAGCCAGAAACCTGGGGTTTGCTGCTGCAAGGGGAGACTGGATTGCAGTGCTGGACTCGGATGACTATTTTTTGCCGGGTCGTCTTTCGAACCTACTAAATAAAGCGGATAAGACAGTCGATATTCTTATCGATCCTGTCGTTGAGCAACCATATGGCAGGAAAGAATGCGTGCCTTTTTTCAAACAGGGAGAGCTACCTGTCGATGAGTTAACGCTGGCGCATCTTATTTCAACCAACCTGATTTTTACCCATATCAAGTCAACAGGCTACTTAAAGCCAGTTTTTCGCAGGCGATTTTTGCAGGAAAAAGGTGTTACCTACTGGCCAGAAGTGCGAATAGGCGAAGATTATTATTTCCTTGCTGCCTGCCTGGCACACGGAGCAAAAGCAAAGATGACTGAAAAGGCCGGATATGTTTATACCATTCGTTCAGAGTCCATCTCCCGGATCATGAGAGTCGAAGATATTAACATTCTTCTTGCTAACGATGGGCGCTTTTTGTCGGAGTTTACTTTGGGGCAAGAAAGTTCCAATGCCCAGGATTTTCGAACCAGAAACCTGATCCGTGGTCGGGACTTTCTGAAACTGGTTCGATATATCAAGGGCGGGCAGGTGCTTAAGGCTTTTAAACTTGTGTTTAACTCACCAGGCAGTTCTTTACTGCTATGGCTTCCTGTACGCAAAAGATTGCTAGCAGCCTGTCGGACTTAAGCGTCCGCAGCGAGGATTGCAAGAAATTGAGG
>NZ_JAHHPS010000145.1:0-11273 GCF_024606275.1 Endozoicomonas sp. SESOKO4
TCAATTTCTTGCAATCCTCGCTACGGACGCTTAAGTCCGACAGGCTGCTAGTGGTACCCGATCCTGAAGAACAGGAAGAAAATTAGTAGTAATATTTGTCCTCAAGTGCTTCGTCAAGGCTGGGAGGAAGAACATAACAGGCGGCAGGATAAAGACTATCAGGGTCCATGTTGTCAATATTCTCTATAGAAAAATCATAGAGAAAATCGAGGAACTCAACCAAGTGTTCTATCCGTTCTTCAAGGTGTTTTTTCTTCTTCTCTTTTTCGCTGAAATCTTTTCCTTCCTGATCCTTTATTGCCTCGCCAAGGTTGGGTCCATCAGCATGTTCGTTGACATCTGGCTCAAGAGTTGACTCGGGCATTGCCAACATAATGCGTGATTGCCTCAGCAGATCTTCAAATCCTGTGAAGAGGCTTTCGAATATGACTTGGCAATCCTTAAAATCATTGAAAGTTTTTTGTAACTGTTGCTCTATGTATTTTTGTAGGGCTAGAAGTAATTCACGAAATAATTCAGGATTTTCATTTCCCGGGTTGTCGTTTGCGTCGGTTAATACCTTTTTGAATGTTCCAAATAATGTCTGTTCTTTGTCTTTTATCTCTGAAGAGTGAGTAATAGTGTCATCCCAGTTGGATGCGCTAAAGTAAGTCGCCAGATTGTCAATGTGTGTATTTGCGAGTTGTATAGAGTAAGGATCAAGAATCAGACATATGGCATCAATTAAACTCAAAAACTGATTATTCGAGGCAACTAATTCAGGTTTTATTTCACCATATTTTTTTATCAGCCTGGACATTGTTTGAGCTGAGTGAGATTTATTATGATAAAGAATTTTTTTGCTCTTGCTAACGTCTTTGTTGAGAAGAGAGAATGCGGCTGTTATCAGTGGATTAATTGATTCCCTGGTCTTTTTAAATTTTGAGTATTGCTCCGATATGTATAAAAAAGTAAGGCGCATTTCTCCCAGCAATCTCAGGCCATCGAACAATCTGGCAGATTTTTTAATATTTTCTTTTAAAACTGTGCGATCATTTATAGGTTCTTTTACACCTAAAAGCTCATCTTTTTTGGTGTCAAGTCTGTCGATACCAGAGAAGCCGGCGGCGTGAAGCAGGAATGAGTTAAAAAAGAAATGGGCCTCTTGAGGGGTGGCTTCATTTGAATGGATGGCGATATAGTAACTCACCATCAACATCGCGAGGTTGTGTTGATCTTCTGTTTTGGTAATATCGACAGGTGATTCGGTGCCTCGGATGTCAGTTAGAACTGCTATCATCAAACTTTGGCTATTGTCGAGTGTATAGCCGAGGGCTTGTATCACTTGCTGAATCATGTTTGCAATTGTCAGGTTCTCATCGGGGGGGGTTACCGGGATGTAGCTCAGCATAGTGTTTAGGGTGACTTCATCAAAGCCTGCATTCAACCCCTGGATAATGGCGGTCATTTGTGCATGGTTCATTGGCGGGAGCGGAATTTCCATTAATGGTTGTAACTGCCGTGCTTCAGCTCCCTCCGATTCTTCTGAATGCTCATCCTTCTTCACGTCTTGCTCATTTTCATGGTTCATGGCAAAGATAAGACTGCTCGTATTCGGGTTGAGATCATAAGTAGGGATTTTTCCTATATAAGCATTATGATTAATCAAATCATTCAGGAAGCTGAACTCTTTTGTCGTTTTTTCTCTAACAAATCCCTCTTCCACTGGTGTTGAAAAAAGATTGTCTGCCAGAAGTGTTGAACAGGGGCAAGCCATCATGATGATGCAGAGGGAAGCAGCAACCGACTGATTGGCGCTATCACGATGGAAAAATATCGATTGCTTTGCTGTTTTAGGTAATCGAGCAATGGAGTGACTCATCTACACCTGCCTTCAAGGGTTTATGGATGCTGTGTTAAAAAGTAGTCTATGGGTTGCAGCAGCACCGAATTTGCAGGGGCTAAATGACCTACCGAAATCACTACCGTTTCAGAGCCTGCCGTTTGCTGTGAAGCCGCTGCTGGTGGCCAGGTCAGAAAGAACAGGAAGAAGATTAAAAATAAACTCCGTCAAGACTTTCAGGAATATATCTGTCAGGATCAATAGTGTCAGAGTCATAAGGATACTTCGTGGCAAAATCATAGAACCAATCGAAGAAATCAACCAAGTATTCTACTCGTTCTTCCAGGTGTTTGATCTTCTGCTTTTTCTCTCTGAACTCTTTTCTCTCTTGTCCATCTGCTGGCTCGCTGGATTTAGCGTCATCAGCCTGATCGTTGGCATTGGTCTCAACAGTTGTCTCAAGCATTGCCAACATAATGCGTGATTGTTTCAGCAGATCCTGAAATCCTGTGGTGAGGGTTAGCATTATGGTTGTGTAATCATTTGAATTATCATGAATTTTTAGTAATTGCTGTTCTATGTGTTTTTGTAAGGTTATAAGTAATTCTTGAAATAATTCAGGATTTTCATTTCCCGGGTTGGTTTTTGCGTCGGTTAGTGCCTTTTTGAATATTTCAAATAATGACTGTTGTTTGTCTCTTGTCTCTGAAGAGTCGGTAGTGGGATCATCTGAATTTAATGCGCTAAAATAACTCGACAGGTTGTCAATATGTTTACTTTCGAATTGTATAACGGCAGGATCAAGAATCAGGCTTATGGCATCAATAAAAGTTAAGATCTGAATATTTAAGGCTGCTAACTCAGGATTTTTTTTACCATTATGTTCTAGTAGGCAGAGCATTCGTTGAGCTGATTCTATATTACGATGAGAATGCGGTATTCCGTTCTTATAAATGCCATAGTTGAGCAGAGATAAAGTGGCTTTCAGTTTTGGATCGACAGGTGTGTCGGACTTTTCAGCTGCTAAGTCATTCTCCAATTGTTGCAAAAAATAAAGTCGCATTTCTTGCAGCGATTTCAGGCCATAGATGACGGCAGCAGATTTTTTAATAGTTGCTTTTAGCACTTTGTGATCTTCTGTGGGTTTATCTATTGATTTTTCCAGACCTAAAAGTTCATCATTTTCGATACGGAGTCTCTCGATACCAGACAAGACCGTGGCGTGAAGCAGGAATGAGTTGAAAAGGTCATTAGCCTCTTGAGTGGATAATTTACTTAAATTGATGGCTGTGTAGTAAGCCACTATCAACATCGCAAGGTTCTGTTTTTGTTGTGGTCTGGTCAAATTGACAGGAGATTCGATCCCCCGGATATGAGATAAAACTTCTATCATTGCTTTCTGGTTGTTGTTGGCCACAACACCGAAAATTTGTTGTACTTGCTCAATCATGCTTTCGATGGTCAGGCTCTCGTTGGGGAGTGTTTCAGGGACGTAGCTCAACATAGTGTTTAAAGTGCTTGCCTCAATGCTTGTATTTAACTTCAGGATAATGTCACTCACTTCTGCATGGCTCATTGGCGGAAGCGGAATCGTCATTAAAGACTGCGGTTGTTCTCCTTCGGCTCCTTCCGATTCTTTTGAATTCTCATCCTTTTTTGCGCCTTGCTCATTTTCATGGTTCATGGCGAAGATAACGCTGGTCGAATTCGGGTCGAGACTAAAAGGGGGGATTATCCCAATATAAGCATTATGGTTAATGAGATCGCCCAGTAAGCTGGACTCTTTTGTCTCTTCATCTCTGACAAATATCTCCTCATCTGGTGTTGGTAAGAGATTTTCTGCCATCGGTTTTGAACAGGGGCAAGCCGTAGTGATAAAGCCAAGAGTAGCAGCAAACAACTGACTAGCCTTGTCACGATGGAAAAATATCGACCGCTTTGCTGTTTTAGGTAATCGAAAAATGGAATGACTCATCGACACCTGCCTTCTCTATTTTATGAATGTGCACATAAACTAGTACATGGACTGCAGCAGTGCCGAATTTTAAGCACCAGTCAATGCTATTACTGAATTTGCACGTTACGTTTTAAGCCATCGTTTTGCCTCGATTTGGGGACACCGTAAGTGCGGTGGGGAAAATAGACTTGCCCGTTAGGACAAGCTGTACCCGTAACCATCCGTAGACTGAATTTTCTTACAGTGTTTGTAGGATATGTCGGTTATTGTTCCCGTTCCATTTGCTATGTTGAAACTTCCTCGACTGCGTACCGCAACCCGTCCTGTATACGTTCCTTGCCGTTTACCTGCCGGAACGATAGCTTTGACGATATCGCCAGTCTGAAACCCTTTTACTTGTTTTGAGCCTTTAGCCTTTGTACGGGGAAATCCGTACTTGTCCACTCTGCACATTTGCCTCGATCCACGACCCATAGCCTTAATGATTAAGGGTTTTGTGCTTTCTGGTATGTATATGCTGGCTCCTGACTCTCCTAAACAGGCGGCATCTATCCATTGCTCTTTCTTGTATCCTTGCTGAGTGCGGTTGAACTTGGTTCTACCGCCAGTAGCAAAGGTGGTAGGAAGACCGATAGCCTGAACACGTCTGGCGGTTTCGTTTCTTGTGGCATTGACTAGCGGGAGCGGAAATTCGATTAAAGGCTGAGGCAGGAGTGCTTCAGCTCCTTCCGATTCTTCTGAATCCTCAATCATTTTTTCGCCTTGCTCATTTTCGTGGTTCATGGAGAAGATAAAGTGGGTTGTATTTGGGTTGAGAATAAAGAGGGGGATTTTCCTTATAAGCCTTTCGCGACCGCGGCGATCAGAACGTGGGTTTTGAAGCTGTTGGTGGCGATTATTCTGAAAGAACAGGAAGAAGATTAAAAATAAACACCGTCAATAGTCAAAACTAGCGTCAAAACTAGCTCTGACGGCCTCAACATTCTCAGAGCCATAAAGCGTGTCTACAGAATAATCAAAGTTAGTCTTGAACCAATCTTCGAAATCATCCAAGCATTTTTTCCGTGCTTTCAGATGCTTTATCTTCTTCTTTTTCTCTTCGTTGCTAAACTCTTTTCCTTCTTGACCCTTTGCTGTTTTGTTTTGTTTGGCTCCATCAGCCTGCTCATTGGCGTTGTTGTCAGTAGTTAGCCGATACATTGCTTTCGTAGTGTAGCTCTCCAGTAAGTCAAATGTTGAGCAGATAGATAACATTTCGAGTGTGTAGTCATTTTTATCAATAAACGTTTTTTGTAATTGTGTCGATATGTGATTTTCTAAGGCTAGAAGCCATTTTCGAAATAATTCAGGGTTTTCATTTCCAGTGTTTTTTTTTGAGTCGGTTCGTACTTCTTCGGATATTGCACTTAATGTTAGTTTTTTAAACACCGTGTCGATAGCGTCAATAACGGGATCAGCCTCAGCTAAAACATCTGAATTGCTAAAATTAATCGACATGTTGTCACCTTGTGTAAGTACCATTTTTTTAATGAAAGAACCAAGAATCAGGCTTGAAGAATATAGAAAACTCATGAACTTAATATTAGAGGCAACTGATTCAGGATTTTTCTCAACATAGTCTTGTATGAGCATTAAAATTTGTTCGGCTGATTTTATATCATGCTGATAAAGCGGTGTTAGGTTCTTATCAATCCCATAGTTGAGCAAAGAGGAAGCGGTTAATAACATGGGGTCTACTGATGCCTCAGAAATTTCAGCTTCTGGTAGATTGTCCAATTGTTGCAAAATCTTAAGGCGCATTTCTCCCAACAACTTCAGGCCAGAGAAGACTGAAGCAGATTCTTTAATATTTGCTTTTAAAATTTCGTGATCTTTTATTGATGCTATTGTACCTAAAAGGCCAGCTTTTCTGGCATGAAGTCTCTTGATACCAGAAAAATCAGTGGCGTGAAACAGGAATGAGTCAAAAAAAGCATGAGCCACTTGAGGGGTGGCTCCATTTGAATGGATGGCTGTGTAGTAACTCATCATCAAAATCACCAGGCTCAGTTGATCCTCTGGTTTAGTCATATCGACAGGAGATTCGGTACCCACGATATTCGTTAGAACTTCTATCATTGCGTTCTGGTTATTGTCAGCCTCAACATGGAGAGCTTGTTGCACTTTCTTGATCATGCTTGCAATGGTCAGGCTCTCATCGGGCAGGGTTACCGGAATGTAGCTCAACATAGTGTTCAGGGTGTCTTCATCAAAGCCAGTATTCAGCCCTTGGATAATGGCAGTAATTTGTGCATGGTTCATTGGCGGGAGCGGAATTTCCATTAAGGGCTTAAGCTGCTGTGCTTCAGCCCCCTCCGGTTCTTCTGAATACTCATCCTTTTTTTCGCCTCGTTCATTTTCATGATTCATGGCAAAGATAAAATGGGTCGTATTTGGGTTGAAAACAAAAGGAGGGATTTGTCTTATGTAAGCATTATGGTTAATCAAATCGTCCAGGCAGCCAGGCTCTTTTGTCGTTTTTATTCCAGCAAATTCTGCCGCCACTGGCGTTGAAAAAGGATTTCCTGCCAACAGTTTTGAACAGGGGCAAGCCAGCACGATGAAGCCAAGGGAAGCAGTAACCAAATGATTAGCCTTGTAACGATGGAAAAATATTGATGGCTTTGATGCTATTAGTAATCGACCTATGGGATGACTCATCGTCGCCTGCCTTGTTGAATTTGAATGCCCTGAATAAGGTAGTTTCGCCTGCCACGCCTCTGTGACCGTAATACTCAAGAACCCGGCAACCCTGATTTATCGAGCAGGCGATATCTGCATTGAAGCCGTTGCTGACCTCATCAAAACTTCGACCGCAATGCTACAACTGAATCTGCACAAATTTCCTGATAGCCCCGGTCTGAAAAAACTGGAAAAGTATCCAAACTAAACACCGTCAGGATTACCCCTGTCAGCTTCATCTCTGTCAGCAGGGATCGTGTTAACTTCAACTCCATTAACTTCAACCCTGTCAGCTTCAACCCTGTCATCTTCAACTCCGTCAGCATCAACGTCAGCATCAACTCCGTCAGCATCACCTCTGTTGGAATCACTACCTCTGTCAGCATCAGTACTGCCCACATCATTGCCTTCAGACTCACTACTGCCACTTTCATGAGGGCTGTTCATAGCAAATTCATAGTTAGACCCGAACCATTCGACGAATTCTCGCAAGTGGCTTATCCGTTCTCTCAGGTGTCGTGCCTTCTTCTCATATTTACTAAGCTCTTCTCCTTCTTGGCCTTCTGCTGCTTTTTCATCTTTGGCTGCGTCAATCTGCCTATCAAATATTTCCAACATATCATTTGATTGTTCATGCAGGCTCGCTAATCCTGTGCCGAGGGTTACCATTATCACTTGGTAATCATCTGCCTCAGTAAAAGCTATTTGTAATTGTTTCTCTATGAAGTCTTTCAGAGCTTGAAGTAATTCTCCAAATAATTCAGGACCTTCATTTCCATCATTGTATTTTGCATCTTCTGATACTTTCTTGAATGCTTCAAATAACCTCTGTTCTTTGCTTGTTGTGTCTGAAGAGTCAGTGTCGGTTTCTAACCACTTTGATTTTCTAAAATAACTTAACAGGTTTTCAATATGTGAATCTGTGAACTGTATAACGGAAGGATCAAGCAGCATGCTTATGGCATGAATCAAAGTCATAAATTGATTGTTAGAGGCAACTAACTTAGGATTGTTTTCACCATATGATTCTATTAGCTTTAACATTCGTTTTATGTGATTTTATGTTGCGCTTATATAGCGGTATCCCGTTCTTCTCAACACCATAGTTGAGAAGGCTGGTAGCAGCTGCCAACAGTGGATCGGGTGATGCGCTGGATCTTTCGTCTTCTGAGTAAAAATTCAGTTGTTGCAAAAAATCAAGGCGCGCTTCTTCGAGTATTTTCAGGGCAGAAAAGACATTTTTGGATTCTTTAACATTACCTTTTAAAAGTTCGGGATCTTCGATGGGTTCTTTTATACCCAAAAGGTTACCCCTTGTGGCATGGAGCCTCCCTATACCAGACAAGCCGACAGCATGAAGCAGGAATGAGTTAAAAAAAACATTAGCCATTTGAGGGGATGACCCATTTGACTTGAGGGCTGTATAGTAACTCATCAACAACATCGCGAGGCTCTCTCGTTGTTGTGGTTTGCTTATATCGACAGGAGATTCGGCGCCCTGAATATCATACAGAACACTAATCAACGCATTTTGGTTTTCGTTGAGCGTTATGCCAAGAGTTTTTATCAAATGATCAATCATGCTTGCAATTGATCGGGCATGTTCGGGAGGGGTTTCCGGAATTTCCTCCAACATCATATTAATGTGGTTTGTATTAATATCTGTAGTTATGGCACGGATAATTTCGGAAATTACCCCATGGAGCATCACGGGGAGAGGAATTTCGATTAAAGATTGCAGCGGCTGTGCTGTAGCTCCCTCCGGTTCTGTTGAATTTTCATCCTTTTTTTCGCCTTGCTCATTTTCATAGTTCATGGCAAAGACAAGGTTGGTCGCATTCGGGTTGAGAGCTAAAGTAGGGATATTCCCTACATAAGCATTGTGATTAATCAAATCGTCCAGAAAGCTGGACTCTTTTGTTGGTTTTTCTAAAACAAGCCTCTCCACCGATGGTGTTGATAAACCATTTTTTGCCAGTAGTTCTGAGCAGGGGCAAGCCATCATGATGAGGCCAAGGGAAGCGGCAACCGACTGATTAGCCATGTTACGATGGAAAAAGATCGATTGCCTTGCGGTTGCTGATAATTGGGAAGCGGAGTTATTCATCAACATCTGCCTTTTTTAATTTATGGATGCCCTGATAAAGTAGTCCACAGATTGCAGAAGTGCCCAATTTTAAGCATCTTCAAACTCAGCCTGATCGCTCAGGCAACCCCGTTTTCTAAGCGCAGGAATTGCCGAGAGCTTGGAGTTCCAAGGTTCAAGGCCTGTGCACAAGGCAAGGCAGTTACAATCTGGACTTAAACCCGGGAGTGGCATTCGAACAGCGCAGAACCGGCTACTGCCAATGACGTTATGGGGCACAAATGGAACGGCCTTAAACAGTAACGTCTTCGAGCCAGCAGTTCGCCGGTAGCAGTTGGTTTGAAAGGACAGGAGGATTCATTTCTTCAGGACTACCTCTGTCAATATCATTGCTCTGAGAGTCACTGCTATCAGAGTCGCTGCTGTCAGAGTCACTGCTGTCAGAGTCGCTGCTGTCAGAGTCACTGCTGTCAGTGTCATAATGAGAGTTCACGGCAAAACCATAGTGAGATCCAAACCAATCCACGAAATCTTGCAAGTAATTTATCCGTTGTCCCAGGTGTTTTCTCTTCTTCTCTTCTTCGCTGAGCTCTCCCCGTGCTGCCTCGCCATGTTTAGCTCCATCAGCCTGCTCATTGGCACTGGCGTCAATACTTCGGTCAAGCATTAACAGAACTTTCCTTGATTGTTCTAAGAGGGCCTGAAATCCTGTGCCGAGGGTTACCATTATGAACTCGTAATCATTTTTTTCAGTAAACGTTTTTTGTAATTGTTGCTCTATGTATTTTTCCAGAGCCAGAAGTAATTGTTGAAATAATTCAGGATTTTCATTCCCCGGGTTTTCTTTTGCGTCGGTTATTAACTTTTGGAATACTTGAAATAATTTTTGTTCTTTGCCTTCAGAATCAGTAATGGTTTGATCCCAATTAGATGCAGTAAAATAACTCGACATATTGTCAATGAGTGTTTTTGCAAACTGTATAACGTAAGGATCAAGAGTCATGCTTATGGCATCAATTAAATTAATGAACAGGTTATTAGAGGCAACCAATTGTGATTTTTTTTTACCAAATCCTGTTAATTCTAACACCTTTAGCATTCGTTTAGCTGATTTTATATTACGCTCATAAAGTGGTAGTCCGATCTTATTAACACCACGGTTGAGTAGATTGGATACTTTTTCTAACACTGGAATCTGGACTTTTGTCTCGGATTCTTCAGCTTCTGAAGTATTTTTGATTTGTTTCAAAAAAAAATAAACGCGCATTTCTTCCTGCTTTCTTAGTCCAGCGAAGATTATTGCTGATTTTCTAACATTTTCTTTTAAAACGTCTTGATCTTCTGTGGGTTTGTCTGTGCCTAAAAGGTCACCTTTTATAGTATGGAGTTTTTCGATACCAGACAAGTCACAGGCGTGCAGTAGGAATGATAGAAAAAATTCATAAGCCATTTTATGGGGTAGCTTCTCTGAATTGATGGCCGTATAGTAAGCCAACATCAAGAGTGCAAGGCTCTGTTTTTGGTTTGGTTGGCCCATATCGACTGGCGTTGTGGTACCCTCAATGGACGATAGGACTAAATGCATTGTTATCATGTGACAATCAACCGGAATGCGAAGAGTTTGCATCAATTTCACAAGCATGCCATCAATTGTCAGGCTCTCATCGGGGGGGGTGACCGGAACGAAGTTCAACAGAGTGTCTAAGGTTTCTTGATCAATGCCTGTATTCAATTCCCGGATAATGTCACTCACTTCTGCGTGGGTCATGGGCGGGAGCGGAATTGTCGATAAAGGCCGTGGTATTTGTGCTCCAGCGCCTTCCGATTCTTCTGAATGCTCATCCGTTCTTTGTCCTTGTTCGTTTTCATGGTTCATAGCAAAGACAAGGTTGGTCGCATTCGTGTTGAGAGCTATAGTAGGGATATTCCCTACGTAGGTATTGTGATTAATCAAATCGTCCAGAAAGCTGGACTCTTTTGTTGTTTTTTCTAAAACAAGCCTCTCCTCCACTGGCGTTGATAAACCATTTTTTGCCAGTAGTTCTGAACAGGGGCAAACCATCATGATGAGGCCGAGGGAAGCAGCAAGCGACTGATTAGGCTTGCCAAGATGGCAAAACATTGATCGTTTTGGTGTTTCAGGCAAGCGAGATAAGAAGTTATTCATCCACATCTGCTCTCATCAGTTTACAAATGTCCTGACAAAGTAGTCCATGTATTGCAGCAGTGCTCAATTTTAAGCGAAAGCCGGTCCCAGCCTGATCGCGCAGCCAGCTCCGTTTTCTAAGGCATTACCAAGAGCTCAGAGCTTCGTTCCCTTCAATCGTGGTTCAAAGCTTTTGGACAGGACGAGGCAGACAGAATGCAGGCTTTAATCGAACAATGCAGGACGCTGCAGAGCATCCGGCTATTGCCACTGAAGTTAGGGGTCACGAATGGATCGGCCGAAGCTACCGCCACGGAGTCAGTAGCCTGCCAGGAAGCATACTATTGGTATTCGGCCTGACAGAACAGGAAAAAAATTAATATTGAACTCCGTCAAGATTACCTCTGTCAGATTCACTACCGCAGGACTCACTGCTGTCAGAGTTATAAGGAGATCTTATGGCAAAATCATAGTAATACCTGCACCAATAGATGAAATCCTCTAAGGATTCTGTTTGTTCTTTCAGGTATTTGTTCTTCTC
>NZ_JAHHPS010000146.1:0-1277 GCF_024606275.1 Endozoicomonas sp. SESOKO4
CCTTAATACTACCCGGATGATTAAAAATGGATTGTGCTGGGTTTTTGATTTCTGCCTGGCTACTGTCGGGATTAACTCTCATTATACATTTGCCGAGATCAACGGTTCCATTCAAGCCAATGCCCTCGTTAAAAACAGCTTCTACCTGTTTCGTTGCATTGTCCGCAGGGTCAGCATGGCTGAGTGGAGTGAAGCCGATGAACAGGCCTGACAACGCAACAAGGGAAGCCCTGCGACATAAGCCGTCTGGTTGTAGCAAATTCATGATAGATATTCTCAATGAAAATGAAAACGAAAATAAAAATGAAGACGATGGAGTGTTGCGAGAGCAACAGGAAAATTATAGGCAGTGTTCAGGTATCTTCCCATTGATTTGATAGCTTGATCCGTTATGAAATAGCTGTTTTTTATTGATAAGAATAATTTATCCTGAATTTGCCTCAGATCCCCATTGAACCGGGGATCCAAACGAGCAGTGTGAAAGATTATCGGGTCGGAGTGATTTTTGGCTCAGGCTGTGGTCTTTTTCCTGGGAATACCCAGCCGTTGTCGTCTCTCCCAGAGCGTTTTACGACTGATACCGAGTTTCCGGGCCAGTTCGGTTTCGGTCATTTGATTCTGGTGTTCGAGCACGAAGCGCTGAAAGTAATCTTCCAGAGACAAACCGTCCTGAGTTTCGACCTCATTGTGACTGTTCGTGTTGCTGGTGTCAGCCTTGAAAAGAGTTGACTTGACGTGAACATCCAGATCCAAAGTCTCAGGCGTAATGATGTCATCGTCACAGAGGATGACAGCTCGCTCAATGGCATGTTCCAGCTCTCGCACGTTCCCTGGCCATTGATGCTGACAGATGGCTGCCATGGCCTCAGGAGAGTACGAATAAACTTCCAGCTCCATCTTCTTGCAGACTTTTTCCAGTAGCTTCTCTGCAAGCAGTAATACGTCGTTGCCCCGCTCACGCAATGCCGGAATTCTCAGCTCCACCACTTTCAATCGATAGTAGAGGTCTTCCCGGAAATGACCGCTAGCAGAGAGCTGGCGCAGATTTCTGTGGGTAGCGGCAATCAGTCGCACATCGACTTTCTGGGAATGCACAGAGCCCACCCTTCTGATTTCTCCTTCCTGAAGAACCCGAAGCAATCGGGCCTGAGCTTCCAGAGGGAGTTCACCGATTTCATCAAGGAACAGGGTGCCAGTATTGGCAGCTTCAATCAGGCCGGTTCGGGCAGCCGTGGCGCCGGTAAAGGAGCCTTTCTCGTGACCAAAAAGTTCGGATT
>NZ_JAHHPS010000147.1:0-5600 GCF_024606275.1 Endozoicomonas sp. SESOKO4
GACGGCGTAGATAAGTCTACATAATTACAGATTATGTTAGATTTTTAGTAGCGGCTATGACATGACCAGAAAGAAATTTATCATAGGCAGCTGCACCATTGATCTGATGGAACCTTTGTTGACCGAATGCGCTTAATCATTGCTGAAAAACCCAGCCTGGGCAGAGCCATAGCCGATGTATTGCCCCGGCCGCATAAACGACAAGATGGCTACATAGAGACGGCATCCGGTGATGTCGTGACCTGGTGTATTGGCCACCTGCTGGAGCAGGCTGAGCCTGAACATTATGATCCCGCCTACAAGCAATGGCGTTTTGAACATTTACCCATTGTTCCCCAACAGTGGCAACTGCAACCGCGAAAAAACACTCGCGCCCAGTTATCGGTGATTCGCAAGCTGTTGAAGACAGCGGATGTCATCGTTCATGCCGGAGACCCGGACAGGGAAGGGCAGTTGTTGGTAGATGAAGTACTGGATTACCTCAAGCTTTCACCAACCCGCAGGAAAAGCGTTCGTCGTCTGCTAGTGAATGACTTGAATGGCTCAGCGGTCAAGAAAGCCTTCGACCGAATGCAGAGCAATTCGGACTATGTTCCACTCTCGGTTTCTGCCCTGGCTCGCTCCCGTGCCGACTGGCTCTATGGTATCAATTTAACCCGTGCTTATACCGTTCTTGGCAAGAAAGCAGGTTATGGGGGGTTGCTTTCTGTGGGTCGGGTACAGACACCGGTGCTGGGTCTGGTGGTGCGAAGAGACGAAGACATTGCTCAATTCCAACCGAAACCTTATTTCGAGGTCTTTGCCCTGCTGGTGACTGATCGGGGTGAGTGCTTCAAGGCCAAGTGGCAACCCAGTGAAGCCTGTCAGCCCTGGATGGATGACGAGGGTCGTGTGCTGGATCGTCGGCTGGCGGAAAATGTTGTCAGCAGGATACAGGGCAAGCAGGGAACAGTCAGTAAGCTGGAGAATAAACCCGCTAAGGAGTCTCCACCTTTACCCTATTCACTTTCCGTTCTTCAGATTGATGCTGCCAAACAGCTAAGGATGAGTGCCAAGGAGGTGCTGGATGTCTGTCAAAAGCTTTATGAGCAGAAACTGGTGACCTATCCCCGTTCGGATTGCCGTTATCTGCCCGTGGAGCATTTCAGGGAGGCACCGGAAGTGCTGGCAGCGATCCGAAGTAATGATGAAAAACTGGCCAGCGCTGTTGACGGTGCATTACCCGATCGCAAAAGCAAAGCCTGGAATGACAAGAAGGTCGGCGCACACCACGGGATTATCCCCACCACCCGAAGAGCCGATCTCTACAAAATGGGTGACCGGGAGCGTAACCTATATCGCCTGATTGCCAGACAGTATGTGGCTCAGTTTTATCCGGATCACCGATTTTTAGCCCGAAAAGTCAGTGTCACCCTGGAAGGCGGGTTATTCATGGCCAGCAGCAGGGAAGTGCAGGAAGAAGGCTGGACAGCCATTTTTCCCCGCAAGCCATCATCAACTACAGATAAACAATCCGATAAATTCGAGGGTCAAAGGTTACCGGAATTGCAGCAAGGACAGACACTGCTGTGCAAGGAAGCAGAGTTGGCAGAGAAACAAACCCAACCACCCAGGCCATTTACCGATGCCACCCTGCTATCAGCCATGACCGGAATTGCCCGCTATGTGAAGGATACCGAGATCAGGAAGGTGCTGAAGGAGACCGATGGTTTGGGTACCGAGGCTACCCGGGCAGGGATTATTGAACTATTGTTCAATCGGAAATATCTTGCCCGCCAGGGCAAAAACATTCATGCCACTGAAACCGGGAAAGCATTGATCAAAGCGCTGCCGGAACCTGTCAGTCGTCCAGACATGACCGCTCGTTGGGAAGCGTCACTGAATCAGATCGTGGAGAAAAAAGGTTCTTACCAGACCTTTATGAATCAGCTTGAACAGCAACTGCTGCAGTTGTTGCAGGAAGCCGGGCAGTCAGGAACGATCAATGTGCAGGGGCTGCCTCCGGTATCGCCCAACCGGTTCAAGAAGAAAACCCGCCGTAGAAAAACTACCCGTCGAGCTTCCTGACAGGAAAAGATGTCTGATAAGTGAACGAATCTACAGGTTTAATCCAGCCAGGCAGCTTGCTCCTCCAAGAGTCTTCAGTTTCTGGCAAGGGCTGTGTTAGAGTGTTTCACGATTCCACGAGACCTGATACGTTAAGCCTTCTCCGCCGACGTTTCTGGCGTGGGTGACTATGACTTCGAACAGGATAATCTCCTCATGTACAAAGCTTCTCTGGCCATTCTGGTTGGGCTGGGTATGACCGGACTGGTATCCGCATCGGATAATTACTCCTTCACCTGTCACCGTGGCAAACAGGAACGCAAGATAAGCGTCGTTTATCTGCAACGTGAGTCCAGTGTGCCCTGCGAGGTTCGCTACACCAAAGGCAGTCGGGAAGAGACGCTCTGGAACGCCAGTTACACTGCGGGCTATTGCGAAGATCAGGCCTCGGAATTTGTGAAAAAACAGGAAGGCTGGGGCTGGAGCTGCACTACAGATCAGTCACAAACCGATGAAAGTCTGCCAGAAGACACCGAAGCCAAAGCCGCAGAGTCTGATTGAAAACCGACTGCTTTGCCGACCCGGATTGAGAACATAACTGTATTCGGGCTGGCAGCGCGGATCTGACTCATTGAAAAAATTTTGATGGCAGTTGAACTCCCTGGATCGATCAGGATCAAAAGAATAAAGAAGATCTGATACAGGAGTACTTTTTATGCCACCTAACCGCTTTGTCCATGGGCAAACACTTCCTATTCTGCTGGCCCTACTGCTCTCTATGCAGACGGCTCATTCATTTTCTTCGGAAAATTGTCAGACAGGTCCATGCAGTCGCCCTTCAAACTACCTGCTGCCTTTGACTGCCCTGACTGCGGCTGTGATTACCTATTATGCATGGCTTGAGAGACTGGGCATTCCAGTAGCCGGGGATGATGAATCCTGCAATATCCAGCCCTTTGAACTCTGGAAGCCGAAACTAGACAGTGAATTCTGTCAGTCTCTGATTTCCAGCAAAAACGGCACCGAAGCATTGAAGTTATTAAAAAAAACGGGAGTAATGCAGCCTGGGACAATGGCCTGCAACGACTGGCAAGCTCATCTGGCAGACTATTTCAACTGGCGTTGGCCAGGCAACAGCGCCAGCCAGTGGCAACAAATTCCTGTGCATCATGGGAAGTATCAGCAGGTGGTTGACACCATGGATGAAGCTGGCCTCATGGGCATTATAAGCACTCTGTATGGTTCTCCTTCGGTGCATTCGTTGAACACGATATGGATCGACGGCCAGCAGTATATTCTCAAAGGCTATGTTAACAGTGGCTTTATTATTGCCCCTATGTTGAAAGTGGCTGAATGCTATTTTGTGCCGGAAGAAGAGCCGTTGGCTCTGGGTTTCGATGAGTGGAGTGGATTGGTCGCGGGGCGTATGCACTCTTTGTTCAAAGCAGTGAAGGGGCGTTCTCTGGCAGACTGGGTCGCTGAGTCCCGTGAACCCTCAGGCGAGGTTGACATCAATGCCTTGTTCTCCGGGTTTGGGAAAGTTCTGGCGCAGTTTCACCTGCGTCACAGAGATTTGAAACTCAATGGACTCTACACCCTTTCCAGAGCGGTTCATCAAGACCTGAATTTCAAAAATATTTTTTATGATGAAGAGTCCGGTTTCTCGCTGATTGATACCATAGGGCTTTCTGACTCAGTTCTGGAATCAAAAGAAGTGTTCCTCGATCTGAAGCGGTTGTTCGGAGAAATGGACAAAAGCAGGATATCAAGGGACGCGTTTATCAGGGCCTATGTTGATCAGTGGCCAGAAGACGCTCGGGAGAATCTTTTGTTGGACATAAAATATATTCACACCCGGATCCGGTAATGATCGCCCCGGACCGGGGCTATCTCCGTCTGCTTCCGATCAGGGTCACAGACTAAACAAGACCGATTCAGGAACACTTCATGCCATTAAGTCCCTTTAGCGGTGATGACTAGAGTCAATCAACACTCTATTTCGATTCAGACAGCACGTTTGCTTATTACTGGTTTTTGGTTTTTCCTGGAAGAAGGTCAGTTGGAGTAGTGGGTATGTGTAAACTTTTAGGCGAGCCCGACCTACTGTGGCTACACTCAGCTCTGACTGAAAAAAAATGGAAATTTGAGTGCAAATTAAAACAGTTTTCTTTTATATAATCGGGACACTCTTAATCTCTTTGGCAGCCAGTGGATTTGGTGATGACCATCCTCAAGGACATCTGCTCATCGTCACAAATGGGACACCTGACCAAGAGGCGTATCTGATACCAGGTTTTGTCTTCTTTGTGCCTGAAGACTCTCTGGCCTTGTTTGAAGACATACTGGTTGTGGCCAATGCTGCCTATATTGGCAGGGTGCCAATAGGCGAAGGTTCATTCAGCTGCTATCTACTGAAACGTGACGATATTGACACTCCCTCAACGGAACAAAGAAACTTCTTGTGTATCAGCCCTGAACTGCAAGTAGATAGAACTGACAGTGGCGAGGGCGATCTGGCTACAAATAATGTTTCTGAGGAAGCGGAGAAAAATGGCACGAGCTTTGTGTTGCCAGAATGGCCCGCATTAATACATGAACCTGACTTGCGATTATCGGGAAGAGGCTTTCCATTTGACCCACCGCCACCTCCCTCTATGCCGGGCATTCCTGCCAAGGGATTTTTTACTATGCCCGACTGGCAGTTTGACTACCTGTCAGCTCTGGCCCGGATCAGCCAGTGGCTGAAACAATGGCTTTATAATGGATATCCCACTACTTCCAGTGAATCTTCCAGTGAATCAAGACAATTCGTCAGCGCCACAGATTTATCTGCGGCTTTGGAAGGGATTACAAAGAAGAAGGCACACAATAAATCGTTATTCAGCCAAATGCCGCCAGATGCCTCAGAACTGCTTGCTCAACTTACAGGGAAAGGTTTGTCCGGCTATCCGCAAGTACATCAGTCAGAAACAGTTATGTTGTATCCCGCATTTATATTACCAAAGTCTGCTTCGAACAGCCTTGAAGAAGCGCAGGAGGTTGAATATGTTGGAGGAGCTTGCAGCGTATGTCTGACTGATTTTGTGGAATCTGACGATGTGGTGAAAACGTCATGTTCTCATTTGTTTCATATAGACTGCCTGAAAGTGTGGTTAACGACAGAACTTGATGGGCGAATGGTTAATACCTGCCCGGAATGTCGGCATGATCTGGTAGCATTACGTGGCTTTCTAATCCATAAGGAAATCACTATCAACCAAGAGAGGCGTGATAGCTCTGATCGTATCGCACTGCAAGAGCTTGCTCAAATTGTAACGGAAGTGCAGGCAGGGAGAGGAACCTGGCCCGAAGATGACGACCATATCTATGCAAGGTTGACTAGTGCAAGACGCAGCAATAATCCGGCCATTGCTGAGCAGGCAAAGGCACTTAGGCCATTGGTTAATTTGTGCTCGGTGCAGCACCTGGTGTCACAAGTGCAGGCAGGGAGAGGAACCTGGCCCGAAGATGACAACTATATCTATGCAAGGTTGCTTAGTGCAGACATCAGCAAT
>NZ_JAHHPS010000148.1:0-3295 GCF_024606275.1 Endozoicomonas sp. SESOKO4
GAAGACCGCATACCAGATCTGCGCATGTCTCGTGGGCTCGGAGTTGTGTATAAGAGCCAGGTAATAATGCTCAGGCCTTGCCTAATCACAAAAAAAGAGTCCATTGCGGGCCACAAGCCTGTGACGCAGGAGTGATCGGGGAAGATGGTCTGCTGCGGCCATGCGGAAAGGTCTGCAATGATACCAAATCACTGTCTAGTCACAAAAGAATTCATCGAAAACGCAAGCCTGTTGATGTAACCCGGAATGATGACCCCAGTCCTGAAAAAGCTAAATTGAATAAGTAACGATCTGATCCGGTACGTGACTTCAATGACGTTTTTCCCGGTGCTACCTTCAGTTTTTAGCAAAAGATCTTTGATAGAAAACAGACTTATTTTCTTGATCTATCCTTCCTCTCCATCCACCAAAATGCAAGGATAGAATTATTAGACACTCACTCTTCGCAGCACCGCTGTTGCCGCTAACGCTTTTGCTGATATCGTTGCCAGTTGTCTGTCAGGCCGAACTTTTGACAGAACGCTTTATTGTCGAGTTTGAACACAATGCAGTGTTTTCAAACCAGAACTTTTCTGTAAAGCGCGATCGGCATACACCGACAAAAAAAAACGCCCGATATAGCCAACACAAACGACTATGAAGGATCGGATTCACCGCCCCATGAGAAACGACAGAGACCGGGCGATTATGGGGTAAAAACGACCATTATTGAGTCGATTTCGTGGCAATGGTTTTACGCCACGCGTCTGCTGATGGGTTACGAACTTTTCCTGGCGACCGAAGAAACCCTTTTCAGCTCCAAATCTTATTCATGGCTACCTGTAGAAGTAGTAGTTGTTGTCGTTATCTGGCTTTTGAAAAGTTATTGGAAGCATGACTCACTGTCATTTAAATCGATCAGACAACATTCAGCAGCATCAATGCTGACAAGGGGGGATCACCCGTTTGCTACCATCACTATGGAGCCTGGCTCTGAACACAGCCAGCAACCACATCCGCTATTAGTATCATCCGGCGAGCAAGTCTCGGGAGCAACGACCCAACTCACGGGCACTTTCAACCGCCAGCTGTGTTCTTACTATGGCCGCGGTAACGGAGGCCCTCAACAGCCCCTCAACATACTTTAGGTTTAAATTGTTTCGTCTTTCCCTGTCATGGTGCTTGTGGTTTCCGATCCTCATCCATTAGCAACGAGCCTGATGAATGGACGCTGAATGCTACAGAAAGTTCAACAGACAACTTTACACACTCAATAATTGCAGGGACAGTCTATGCGACTGACCCTGCCGGAACACCCAATTATGATGTAACAATCGAGAGAAATTTGCCAACCAACCCTGATGACTGGGTTATAATCAACGGGTTACTCAAGTTGCATAATCACAGTCACCCCGAAGAAACCGGGATTGCCTCTGCACCTGTTATCCATTTGGAACGTACAATAGGGACTCCGCCTTCGGGCTGTCTTCCTTTGGCAGAAGCTCCCCATAGCCAGCAAGCTCTGTTGGATCCCAGAAGCAGGTGCCATATCAAGCCAAAAATCTGTCAAGTAAACGTAGTCGAAGAGGATGGCCGGTCACGGCCATGCGGCGGGGTCTTCAGGAGTGCAAGAAGCCTGTCGTCTCACAAAAGCAGCCAGCATAGCGGGCAACAAAGCTGTAAGGTGACTGTAGTTGGGCAGGATAGAAAGCCGAGGCCATGCGGGAAGGTCTGCAAGAGTCTCTGCAGCCTGATGGAACACAGATACAGAGATCACACCGGACAACAAACCTGTGACGTGCCTGTGGTCGGGGAGGATGACCAGCTGCAGCCATGCGGGACGGTATGCATCAATATCAGAGCCCTGTGGAATCACAGAAGCAAAGCGCACACGGGGCAACAAACCTGTGACATAATAGTGGACGGGAGGGATGGTCGACCACGTCCGTGCGGAAAGGTCTATCAGAGTGCTCAAGCCCTGGGGTCTCACAAAAGCAGATACCACACTGGGCAAAAAACCTGTAACGTAACAGTGATTGGAGAAGATGGCCAGCGGCGACCATGTGGGATAGTTCACAAAAACGCTCGAACACTGTCGTATCACAAAACCAGACACCATTCCACGCAACAAACCTGCAACGTAATGGTTATCGGAGAGGATGGCCAACAGCGGCCATGCGGCAAAATATTCAAGACTATTCATACCCTGTCGGATCACAGAAGAGTACATCGAAAGCGTAAGCCTGTTGGTGAGCACCAGAACGATGATCTCAATCCCTGATCTGACAACTGCCCCTTCATAAAGTTTATCCCAGTGCCAGTAAACCCTGACAGATCACAAAAGAAAATACCGAAAACGCAAGCCTGTTGATGCGGATCAGGACGATAACCTCAGTCGTTGATCTGACACCCGCCTTTTCATGAGGTGATCTATCCTTCCTCTCTATAAATTAGAATGCACGGATAGAATGCTTAAAAACTCACCCTTTGAGACACTGCTGTTGCTGATATTATTGTTATCTGTCGTCTGTCAGGCCAAACCGTGGACAGAACGTTTTATTGTCGAGCCTGAACATAAGGCAGTGTTTACAGACCAGAGCTTTTCTATAAAGGATGTCCAGCATACCTTGCCGGTCAACCCGTCAGATATTGTCGATACAAACGGCTGCGCAGCACAGGATTTGCCGCCTGATGATCAATCATTTTACGGGATAAAAGCGACCATTATTGAATCGATTTCGTGGCGATCAATCTACACCACTCATCTGCTTTTAGGTTACGAACTGCCCCTAAACATCGAAGAAGCCCCTCTGAGTAACACGCTTCATTCATGGCTTCCTCTGGAAGTGGTTATCGCTGTCGGTTGGTTTTTAAAAAGCTATTGGCTCCTATATTCCTCGTCGTTTAATACGATTAAACAAAAAGAAGCAACATCTAAGCTGACACAGGGGGATCATCTGTTTGCTACCATCATTATGGTGCCTGGCTCTGGACATAATCAACAACCATACCCGCTATCAGAATCATCCGACGAGCAAGTCTCTGGAGTGACAACTCAACTTGCAGGCACCGTCAGCAGATCCCTGCATTCTGACTCTGGCGGCGGTAACAGAGGCCCTCAACAACCCCCGCATACTTTGGGTTTAAATTGTTTCGTCTTTCCCTGTCGTGGCGTTTGTATCTTTCGATCATCATCTAATAGCAGATGGCCCGCTAAATGGCCGCTGAATTCCGAAGAGAGTTCGGCAGGCAACCTTGCAAATTCAATCAGTTCAGGCACAGTCTACGCAACAGACTCAGCCGGACCCAATTATGC
>NZ_JAHHPS010000149.1:0-1339 GCF_024606275.1 Endozoicomonas sp. SESOKO4
TCATTCATTCTGCAATAAAAATCATCAGTAAAAAATTGTTTCTGAAGCTCATGGCTGTTTAATATGGAATCATGGGATTTTATCCCGTGAGACTGAGGACGCTCCATTTCATTTCAAGGCTTATTCGGGACTTATGTCATGCAGATACTGATTACCGGGGGAACAGGGTTTATTGGCCGCCGACTGGTGGCCAGACTTTTATCAAAAGGGCATCGGCTGACCATTTTGAGCAGACAGGATGCCAGGGATGTACACCGCCTTCTGTCCACTGAAGTGAAGCCTGTAAAGTCCTTGTCGGCTGTGAAGCCCTCTGAAGCCTTCGATGCCATTGTCAATCTGGCCGGTGAAGGAGTGATGGATAAGCGTTGGACTCCCTCAAGAAAAAGACAGTTGCTCAATAGCCGGATCGCATTGACTTCAGAATTGGTTGACCTGACTGAGAGAATGGAAAACCGGCCAGACTGTCTGATCAGTGGCTCTGCTATTGGGTTTTATGGTGGTAGGGACGATGCTGCCCGTCTGGATGAGTCTTCCGGGGCTGGGGATGACTTTGCTGCAGGACTGTGTATACGCTGGGAGCAGGCTGCTGTGCGTGCAAAGGATTTGGGGCTGCGGGTTTGTCTGGTCAGAACCGGAGTAGTATTGCACCCTGAAGGCGGTGCGCTCCGGGAAATGATGCTTCCTTTCCGTCTGGGTATTGGTGGTCCGCTGGGTTCTGGCAAGCAGATGATGTCGTGGATTCACATGGAAGATATGGTGAATGCGCTGGAATTTTTGCTGGAGAATGACTCAGCTGAGGGCGCCTTTAATGCCACCGCTCCTGAAGCTGTCAGTAATAAAGACTTTGCCGTGACTCTGGCCGGCACTCTTAATCGTCCGGCCTTCCTGAAAATGCCAGCCATGGTTCTCAGGGGAATGTTGGGGGAGTCTTCTGAAATGGTATTGAAAGGCCAGAATATCTACCCACAGCGTCTCATGGCTGAAGGATTTTCATTCACTTATCCACAACTTAAACCAGCACTGACTCAGTTGATTGGGGCTTAGTATGAAAAAATAATTTAAAAATGCCGTTTAATTTATCGTTTTATAATAAAATCATCCTTTTTTCATTTTGGGGAAGGGTTGGGCGTCTCTCTCAGTGCTCTTTTTAGCCTCTTCCAAGGACTATGCCACAGCGTTGCAGAGAGTGAAGCTCTACAGATCAATACATCAATAAGTAGTGACAGCCATAAGCAGCAGGATATTTTTCTATTTCCTGATGACGGAAAAACGTTCAAAGTAACTGCCATGAGCTTCAGAAACAATTTTTTACTGATGATTTTTATTGCAGAATGAATGA
>NZ_JAHHPS010000150.1:0-1500 GCF_024606275.1 Endozoicomonas sp. SESOKO4
CAAGCTTGCGTTTTCGATGTATTCGTTTGTGATTCGACAGGGCTTTGAGACTATCTGGTAAGCGGCTGATAATTTTATTTAACATCAGTTTTTTAATCAGAGGCTCGTGCAAGAAGGGAATATCCAACCTTGTCCCCAGCCACTTTACTCTTGCCGTCAGCTGTTCTTCACAGCCGGGCTTCAACTCCAGGCAGGAGAAGGCATCGTAACCTGTCGGGTCTGGTGGTGTCGATTGGGTGCGATGCTCCGGTCTCAGAACAACCTGACCAAAAACGGGTGTAGCGGCACCTTTCAGCTGAACAGAAATCTGGTCGCCAATAGCAATATCCTTCCCAGTCAGGTTTTTGATGCTGCCCAGTGATACCTGACGGACTGTCTCCCCTCTGATTGCTACCGGTTCCACCTGAAGTACCGGGGTGATATGGCCGGTTCGTCCCACTCTGAAATCAACGCCCTTAACTTCCGTTACCGCACTGTCTGAAGCGAATTTCCAGGCAATGGCCCAGGCAGGGCTGCGGCTGTCCCAGCCCAGTTTTTTGCGAAGCTCGAGGTTGTCCAGTTTCAGAACAATACCGTCCATCAGGAAGGGTTCTTCACCACTGGGTTTGCTGTAGGTTTGACGGATTTTTTCTATCTCTTTCAGAGTATTCACCAGATCGGTATACCGGGCGGGCAGTTCAAAGCCATAGCTGTACAGGGTGTTAATAACCGTTATGTCGCTCTCAAACGGGCTGTTGACCCAGCGCCAGGGGAAAAACTCGATACTGTCCAGTGAACTAACATCCAGTTCTTTGCGACTGATATGGCCGGAGACAAAATGGCGGGCACTGCTGTAAGTGGAATGTCTGACGGTCTCACTCAAACGGGCAAACAGTTCTCCATGGAGGATAATGTCATTGTATTCCGTTTTCAGCACTTTCGGGATCATGGGCATCTGTTTGACTGCATCTAGAATATTCTCTCCTCTGTCGCCTGTGCCACGGGTGGAAGCGGCTACCAGTTTGCGGTTCTGATAAACCAGCTCAACCGCAACACCATCTATCTTGGGTTGAACCAGAATGCTTTCCTTTCCGGCTTCTTTGAGGAATTTTTTGATGTCGTTAATGTCCCGGGCTTTTTTCAAACTACCCATAAAGGCGCGATGATCGACTTGTCCTTCGGCATTCTCTTCAGCGACAGCGGGGAGTGTCAGTTCTGGAAAACAGTGTTTCAGAGATTGCAGTTGAGCTTTTAGCGCATCGTATTCATGGTCGGTAAGGACCGGAGAGTGCTTGTTGAAGTAGAGATCGTCGTGGTGTTTGATTTCTTTGTGCAGAGCAGTGATCTGCTTTTCAGCCTGCACAGCAGACCAGCTTGGGCAGGCACTCCATGCCGCCACTGGGATGAGCAAAAGTAAGGGTAAAAAAAGGTGTTTCATGATCAGTTTTCCGGGGCGGGTATCGTCTTTTATTGATCGGCAACAAAAGACGAAACTGATCGGGAGGTGGGTCAGAATCAAAT
>NZ_JAHHPS010000151.1:0-2189 GCF_024606275.1 Endozoicomonas sp. SESOKO4
GTCGTCAATCTGAACATCAGCCGTATCTATACCAAAATAAGCTCCCGATGTTTTCACACTGACGTCAACTGACGTATCCATGGCATGCTCCAGTGGAATCATCAACTGGACGCTGCCATCCAGGTCTCCGCGAATCGTCCAGTTCTTTGCTTCTCCCTTCAGCCGCTTATTAATTGGGGTTTCAGTCAAGAGCTTTTCCAGATCCTGACCAAGAGCGGCCACCTGACCGGAGATGTTCAAATCCAGATTTTTATCCAGTGCCAGATCAGCCTGGACATTGCTGAGTTTTGCATCCAGTAACTTTGCCGACACAATATCAATCTTTATATTGTCGTTATCCACCCAGATCTGCCCCCGGGCGTCATAGACTTCAGGCCAGTCAGGGTGATAATCCAGGCGCGCTTTATTGACATCGAAATAGAGTCCCCACTTCACATCATCAGGGTCGTCAGTGTCCTCCAGCGGGCCATCATAGGTGAAACGTCCTTCATAGACTTCTGCCCCTTTGATACTGGTATCAAGCCACGTGACCAGCTCTTTTGAAAGCGCAGACAGCTGGCTGGGAAGGTATTTCGGAGCATAGCTGGCATCACCATTTTTCATGCCCACATTCAGGTCCATGACAATGGGCTCCTTCCCATCCAGAGGAATATCCAGTCTCAGCTGACCACTAAGATCACCCTCGGGGGCTTTTAAGGTGATATCGTCGCTACTCAGCTGAAAGAAATCCTCCTTATCCAGAACGTCCCAGCTAAGCTTTGCTTTGGCACTATCATAGTGCCAGACCTTACGAAAGACTTCGGTCAGCCCCAGAGTGAAATTTTCTGTTTCCAGGTCGAAGTAACCGCTGATCGTGCCCATTTTTAGATATCCATTGACGTTTGATGCAGACGGTGCTCCTTTCCAGGCATCTACTGAAACGTTGTTCAGATTCGCAGAAAGATCCAGCCGCTCTCGCAGCGGCTTATCGGGAAAATATTGGGCAGAAATGTTATCCAGCTCACCAGCCGGGTTAAGAATAGTGAAGAGTTCATCAGCCAGCTCTGGCATTAACTGGGTACTGACCAGAAAAGATTTAAGGGCTGCCAGATCAACAGAGCTTACCGAAGTCGTGTAAATCGACTCTCTACCCCTTTTGCCATGAATCTTGATGTTAAGACCAAACGCATGATCGCCGGATGTCAGGCTCAGATTTTTCAACCCAAGCTTCCAATCTGTACTCCCAACCAGATAATCGCTGCTCAGTGAGAGTTCAGTGGATAGAGAAGCATCCGGTAGCACTTGCTGACCTTTATGGTAGACAATGGCTGGCAGATTCAGATCTCCCTGCAACTGCCATTGACCATCAAGATATTCCCACCCGGCCTCCAGATTCAATTGAGCGGTTTGCAAATAGGCGTTTTTTAACTCAGCGCTTTTTAACTGAAGAGCACCTTGTGAAATGAGCGCAGTCCAGGGAGCCAGATCCAGTGCATCAGTCTTGATCAGCCCGGACCAGGCCATGTCCTTTCTTTGAATCCCCTTGCCGAGCGCTTTGAATTCCAGAGCCCCTTGTTGAGTCACAATCCGGGTCTGAAGATGCCTCAGCTCTGACTCTTCCTTAACCATGAAAAAGTAGCGGGTATCGAGAATTAACGGCTCGCTGCCAAAAGGCTGCATGGTGAGGGAAAAGTTGGTGACATCAATGTGCTCTTGAAGCTGCAAAAACTCCAGAGTTTTGTGCAGGTTAAGGCCCTTGCCATCATCGCGGATGTATTGAACTCCCCTGAGCGACCACACGCCATCACTGTCACTCTGTATGGCCAGGGTAACACCCTCTGCTTCCAGATAGGTAAAGACCGGAGCCCGGTTCATCAGACTGGCTTTCAAATCCAACTCAAGATCAAGGCGCTCAATAGCAAAGCCGGGGGCTTCAGAAGTATTCCCCTGAAGCGACAAGCCTTTGATGCTGACAGTAGGACTGCCGCCAGCCCAGTTGGTCTCCAGCTGATCGATAGCGAATGAGGTATCGAGTGTATCGTTAAGATATTCAACAAGATGGTCTTGAAAAAAAGGCAGGCATCCGATAAAGATTCGGGCCCCTGCAACCAGCAATACCATAAACAGAAGGGCCGCCATGACCAGGCGGAAACTCCATATAGCGGTAGACTTGAGGTAAGTTACCAGCCTTGAATCTGACCTCATGAAAT
>NZ_JAHHPS010000152.1:0-1754 GCF_024606275.1 Endozoicomonas sp. SESOKO4
CTTTATTACAAAAGGCTGGAATAAAGGAGCACAATGTAACCTTCCTGCTTTAGCAGGACAAGGTATGTTTTGGCATCCGGATGTTACACAACCGCTCTATACTTTGCGCATAAAAGATTATAACTTTGACATCAATAAGGGACGTGAAATGTTCCACCCAATGAGGCGATGCTGTGGAAAATGTGAATGTACTTTGGTTTGTAGGCAGTTTGGCATTTTTAGCGGGAATAGTCGGTGGTGTACTTTTGTACCATTTACTGGCAGGCCCTCGTTCAGATCGAGGCAAAATGGAAGCTCAGCTGGTAGAGCTGGAGGCTGAATTTAAACAGTACCAAGATAGCGTGGCCGATCATTTTAATACAACGGCGCACCTGATCAACAAACTGACGGACAGTTATAAAGATGTCCACGAGCATATGGCTAACGGAGCCGAATCACTGTGTGACGATGACAATGTCAAGAACAAGCTCAGTGATTCTCTGATCAGCAGCACTGCCTTGCTGTCGGGGCAGATTCCAAAGCGCCGTAGCGAGCGTCCAAAGCCGTTGGAGCAACCGCTGGACTACGCACCTAAGACAACCGCTTCGGATGAGAAAGGCACCTTGTCTGAAGACTTCAGGATAACATCTGAAGCCCAAGAGGCGGTGAGTAGTCAGAAAGCTTCTTGACCCTTTGATCGCTCTGAAAATTTTTGAAAGCCCTGCAACAGAGGCTGTCTCAATAGCTGGGCAGTTTGGTCAGGACAGAGAGTCCAGATATTTTTCTGCGTCCAGAGCCGCCATGCAGCCGGTGCCGGCGGAAGTAATAGCCTGACGGTAAACATGATCCATAACGTCACCCGCAGCAAATACACCTTCTTTAGAAGTCAGTGTCGCATTGCCTTCCGGGCCGCCGTTGACCTTGATGTAGCCGTCTTTCATTTCCAGCTGACCTTCAAAGATACCGGTGTTCGGTGTGTGACCGATGGCAATAAAACAGCCTTCGGCGCTGATTTCACGAAGCTCGCCTGTGTTTACATTCCTGATGCGAACGCCAGTCACGCCCATGTCGTCACCCAGTACCTCATCCAGAGTAGAGTCGAGAGCCAGTTCCATGTTGCCGTTTTCTGCACGCTCCATCATCTTGTCCAGCAGAATTTTTTCTGCACGGAAACCCTGACGACGGTGAATCAGAGTGACTTTTTTAGCAATGTTAGAAAGATAGAGAGCTTCCTCAACAGCGGTGTTACCGCCACCCACAATCACTACGTCCTTGTTTTTGTAGAAGAATCCATCACAGGTAGCACAGGCGGATACGCCCTTGCCCTTGAAGGCTTCTTCGCTGTTCAGACCCAGGTAACGGGCGCTGGCACCGGTGCTGATAATCAGGGCGTCACAGGTGTAAGTATCGGTGCCTTTCAGGGTGTAAGGTTTCCTGCTCAGATCGACCTCTTCGATATGATCAAATATGATTTCGGTACCAAAGCGTTCTGCATGAACGCGCATGTCTTCCATCAGGCCGGGGCCTTGAAGACCTTCGGGGCCTCCTGGCCAGTTGTCCACGTCTGTAGTGGTGGTCAACTGCCCGCCCTGTTGCATACCAGTGATCATAACCGGCTTCAGGTTTGCCCGGGCAGCGTACACTGCAGCAGTGTATCCTGCAGGACCGGAACCCAAAATCAGTAGCGGGACGTGCTTGGCTTCACTCACATTTTACTCCTTGAACGGGAATGTCTGTCAGAGACAGAAAAAATCTCTGATAGTAAGGGATTCATA
>NZ_JAHHPS010000153.1:0-1957 GCF_024606275.1 Endozoicomonas sp. SESOKO4
TGTCCTTGCTTGCATCCCGCAGTGATTTGACTGATAGTTCAAATCTGTAATATTCAGCCAGTAAGCCCTCTCGCGAGAGAACAGCCAAGAGATACCGCGAATGCTTGAAGTATTAATTTCTGCCACCAATGCCTTTTGTAAGCACATGAAGGTTGATCTGAATCGTTTACCCAGTCCGGATGGTAAGCGCATAGGCACTCAGCCCATTGCTTCTGGCAATAATGTCATTGCCTGGCAGGTGCATGCGGTTAAGGGCTACCGAAATAGAAAACGGTACACGGACGTGATTGCAGTAGAAGCCCGCAGTCGTTATGCCATTCTGTTTTCTAACCCGATGTTTAGCGATTTAGACGAGTTTGCTGAGCGATTTACCAATCGCTGGGTCAGAGAATCTATTCATATGGCCATGGAGAGTGGAGCTACAACAGAAGAGCAAGCTCAGAGCATGTATGACCAGTTTCTGGATATGGAGAAGGAAATCCGGTTTGTCAGAAATACCGACCTCAGCGTCAACGGACATGTTGCGGATGCTGAGCAGTGGCTGAGTCAGTCCTATGAACAATATGGGCTGGAGCAGCTAGACGAGAGTGAAGAGATCGGATTGGGAATGCACCGCATCAACTGCGTCCACAAAAAGGCCAGGCTGTTTCCTGGAGCCAGACAAATGGAGAGGTTTATACCCATGTCGCGGATGGTGGATGACTGGCTGTTCAGGTTTGCCAAAGGTCTGTCTGTGTGGGCGTATCCGGAAACGCCCCACGGGGATTTTCCGAATCCTTTTCCCGCTGCAACAGCTACTGTTATCGAACAGGACGCACCATTGGCTTTGCCAGATAATGTGGTCAGCCTTGATGAGGTACGTAAACGTAAGAAGTCGCAGCAAGCATAACCGCTATGAATGAATACCATTATTATGAAAAGGTCATGAAACAGAAGCGTCGGCAACAATCAGGCCAAATAAGCACTGGTGTTCCGGATCAAAGTTTTTCGCTCGCTTTAAAAAACTCCTGAAACTTACTTAACAAAAAGCCTCTCATCCACTGATGCGCCTGGTTAAACTGCCAATGTTCCGGCCACACCAGTTCAAAGCTCAGGGGCGGAGAGTCTGACAAGATAGGAAGGAGGACATAATCCTCAAACAAATCCAACGCCAGATACTCCACATTGGTCACAATGGTAAATGCGTCGTTGGATTGAATCGCCTTCAAAGCAGCCTCCGTGCTTGGTAGCTTAAGCCAAGGATTCCGTAAAAAGGCATACTGCTCACGCAATTGATTGATATAAGGACTGGCAGCGATGACCGCCTGGGTCACCACAAAGGGAAATTGATCCATCTCGGTCAGATCGAGCGTTTCCCGACTGCTCATCGGGTGTCCCTTGCGCATCAGAACATTAAACGACGCTGAATTAATGACTTCTTTGCAGAGGTTCTCAGTCGTCTCAGGAAAAGCGACAATCACCCCCAGATCCAACTCACCTGACTCCATGGAGTAAATCGTACCCTCGTCCGGAAGCGAGACAGAACAACTGATACCCGGCGCAATCTGCTTAAGCTCAATCAGGGCCTGAATCAGAAAATGATCGAGAACAACCGAACTTGAACCTATCCGGAAATGGTGCTCACTGGTTGCAGGGTCAAAGTTCTGATTCTCAAAAAGCGTCTCAGAGTCTGCCATCAGTTTTGAAACCAGTGGTTGAACCTGACGAGCTTTTTCAGAAAGGAAAATATGATTCCCCTCCCTGACCAGGATGGGATCATTCAACGCTTCTCGCAGCTGTGACAGAGTCCTGCTCATTGTGGACTGTGTCACATGCATCTGATCTGCTGCGCGGGTTACACTGCCGGTATCCAGAATAGCCTGCAAAGCGGGCAGCAAACTCATTTTCAGCCGGTTACTGGCCGAATATTACAGATTTGAACTATCAGTCAAATCACTGCGGGATGCAAGCAAGGACA
>NZ_JAHHPS010000154.1:0-1573 GCF_024606275.1 Endozoicomonas sp. SESOKO4
CCAGATGCCTCATTCAGATTCTGAATGGCATCATGCAGTTGTAGAAGAAACCGAAGAATAAGGTGTAGAAAATAGGCATTGTCGGGGTCGGAGTCTGTTATGTCAATGTGGGTGAAAATCAGGCGGTCTTCTTCAGCGATGACGACGGTATTCCATGTATGCCCCGGGTATTTCGAAAACAATTCCTTGGTTAGATAAACATTTGCCAATACGTCAGGAAACAGTTGTTTAAGTTGAGCAAAAACAACCACCCCCAATGCCATATATTTATCACAGTCACCCATACCCCTTCGCCAATATTCAGCAATTGAACAACCTTCAGGGAAGGTAAGTGCCAGCTCTCCGTCATCCACAAGTTCGTAGTGAAGCTTTTCTGAAACAATCTTTGCTGTCAGGTGGAGCAAATTATAGATCGTTGGTTTTTTTACATCCTTGGCAGCCTTTTCAACGTACTTGAAAATTTCCGCGTGATCGTCCAGTGAAAAGTGGTACATGTCGTATTGGATAAATATGGAATTAAGCTTGGAAAACAAAGCCTTAGGTAAAGCAATAGGCTCTTTTTTACTCTGGTAGCCCGCAAGGTTGCCAAGGTGCTCAAAATGAAGCTGAGAGGTGGGGTATACAGTGCAGGTCTGTTGGTCAGAGGTTAAAGACGAGTAGGTGTCCAGATCAATGCCTCGGAAGTAAAGAGAAATCGCATCGAATAGATCTATGTCTTTCATCTTGGCTTCATGAATAAAATCAACAGGCACTTTAGAAATGTAGAGAGTTTTTAATTCAATGGATGAGTAGGCGAGTCCTTTGTATCTGGGCAGGTCTTCTGTCTTTAGCCCCTGTTTAAATGCATCTTGAAGATAGACCCGATCAGAGTCACTGATTACGAAGAAGAGGTTTTTGTATAAGGAACCTGCAAGATCAGGGGGTATTCTATTTTTGGCGTACTTGATGATAAAGAAGGCCCCATTAATGCCGACTTCGAGGTAGCTATTCGCTGTTTGGGGGCTTAACCGTGCCTCTAGAATTTCATCTATAAAAGCTGGGTCATTAGCCACTTTAGGATGAAACGATGCGACTACTTCCGGAGTAATGTTACGCTGGGTAAAACGGTGAATTTCATACGGACTGACCATTGGGGCTTTCTGAGAAAAAAGAAAGACTTCTTCTGCTGTGGTTCCCACCTCTGTGAGGCGTTCAATATCATAACCGGCCAGCGTGTCGTTCATGCAACGTTCTTCTTGTTCTGTAACATCAGCGTTGACACAGAAACTCATCGTTATGAGTAATACAGCAATCGGCTTGATGGCATGATTTCTAATGTTCATTGATGTAATCCTTTACACTCGGGTTCAATTGTCAATATGACTTTAGAGTCCCGGGAAAGTGTTTGGTTCCTCCGGGAGGGAAATATATGAGCGTTACAGGTAAAGAAGCCGGAAAAGATTGGGGAGATTTTTTCAGCTCATCTATTATTCATGTGTCTGGAGCAGTTGTTATGTCCGGATTGCTTTGATCGTGTGGACAGAAATATTTCTCGTATTCGGTAAGAAAGTATCGCAAATTGAAGTATTTTGAG
>NZ_JAHHPS010000155.1:0-15069 GCF_024606275.1 Endozoicomonas sp. SESOKO4
CCAGATGCCTCATTCAGATTCTGAATGGCATCATGCAGTTGTAGAAGAAACCGAATAATAAGGTGTTGAAAATAGGTATTACCGGGGTCGTACTGTGTTATGTCAATGTAGCTGAATATCAGGCGATCTTCTTCTGCAATGACGACGGTATTCCAGGAATGTTTTTTTAATGTCGAAAACATTTCGTTGATGAGGTAAACGTTTGCCAGTACGTCAGGAAACATTTGTTTCAGTTGAGCAAAAACAACCGTCCCCAATGCCGAGTATTTATCACAGTCGCCAATGCCCCTTCGCCAATATTCAGCTACTGAAGAATCTATCGGGAAAGTCAGCTCCAGTTCTCCTTCATCCACTGATTCGTAGTGAAGCTTTTCTGAAACAATCTCCGCTGTCAGGTAGAGCAAATTATAAATCGTTGGGTTTTTTACACGTTTGGCTATGTTTTCAACGTACTTGAAAATCTCTTCCTGATCGTCGGTTGAAAAATGTCGCATAAATTCTTGTGAAAAATCTCTGCCAGAAAATACTGTGTTAAGCCGGAAAAATAAAGCTTTTGGTAGAGGAATAGTCTCTTTTTTGCTCTGGTAGCCAGCAAGATTACCAAGGTGTTCAAACTCAAGACGGGTTGTGGGATATACAGTGCAGGTCCGTTCGTCAGAGATTAGAGATGGGTAGGTGTCCAGGTCAATGCCACGAAAGTAAAGAGATTTTGCATCTTGCAGGTTCAGGGTTATATCCATACTCAGGGCTTTATGAAGAAAATCAGTAGGCACTTTTGAAACGTATAGTTCTTTTAATTCATTGGTTGTTGAGGCGAGTCCCTTGTATCTGGGCAGATCTTCTATGGTTAGCCCCTTTTCCATTGTTTCTTGAAGCCAAACCTTCGAATAGTCAGAGTCAGCGTAGAAATAGTAGCCATTTTTGTATAAGGCGCTTGCAAGATCAGGAGGTATTCCATTTTTGAAGTAACTGGTCAAAATGTTGGCCTGATCAACGCCGGCTTCGAGGTAGCTATTCGCCTTTTGGGGACTTAACCCTGCCTGTAGAATTTTATCTATAAAAGCAGGTTCACCAGCCACACTGGGATGAAACGATGCAACGACTTCCGGAGTCATGTTACGCTGGGTAAATCTGTGAATGTCATACGGGCTGACCATTGGGGCTTTTTGAGAAAAAAGAAAGACTTCTTCTGCTGTGGTTCCCACCTCTGTGAGGCGCTCAATATCATAACCGGCCAGTGCGTCGTTCAGGCAATGTTCTTCTTGTTCTGTAATATCAGCGTTGACACAAAAACTCATCGTTATGAGTAATGCAGATATCAGCTTGATGGAATTTGGAATGCACATTGGCGTACTCCTTTAGTGCCGGGTTCAATAGTCCTTTCATACCAATCGAACTTTCTAACTCCCTATTGCGCTGAAGAGTCGAGCCTTAATCCTGCGTTGGCGATCGTCACCATAGCTAAGGCTATGACTCCTTATGCCGCCTTGTTTTAAAGCTCAAATATCCATGCTCATCACGAAAGTTAGAAAGCACTATTAGTATTAGAGTTTCGGGAGAGATATTAGTTCCCCTGGGAGGGAAATATAGTTTTGTCTCTGAATGGGTTCGTTATGTGCAGCTGACCGGAACCGCAGAAAGCTGGATGTTTTTATCGAAGCCATTGGCCAGGTACAGATGCTGGAAGTTGTGCGAAGGAGAGGATTTATTCAAAGCCCCCTGAACAAGGTATTTTTGGCTGAGCCGGATTTCAGTTATCCGGAAGATTTCTTTCTAATACTTCCAACATCATGTTGTTGTCAGGATGCAATGCCTTTTGTTGTAATGCTCTGGCCAGTTCATAAAAACTATCTCCTGGCTTAGTTGTTTGAGACATATAATCAAGCACTATTTCATTTGATTTATCACAGACGTACTGGCAAAACTCGGGTAATCTACCTTCGTCTAATAACCGGGTAAAGTAACTTTGCCGATCATCAGCTGAGAGATGAGTATATTCATGGATTTTTGAGGTATCCGTTCCATTAAAAAAGTGCGGAATTAACGTTGAGATTAGCCCAGTATATCTCAGGATTTCGTCTGTGATTACTCTACATATTTTATTGAGTTCTAAATGGGCATTCTCAGGGGTATACCAGAGATCATGTTTGATTTTTCTGTCACATAACTCTATTTGCTCTTTGCTCATTGTTAACAGAGCCGATTTAACCTCTTGCATAAGGAATGGATTAAAATGAAATGCACTATTAGCTACTTTCCAGCGGCCTAAGAGTTTTGGGTTGCCTGTTGTTGGTATTTCATGACCACATCTGCTCAGTCCAAGGTAGGGTTTATTTAAGCATTGTGCAATATTAGCGGTGCTGGCTCCCGGTGCATAAATGGGGATGTTGGAAAAATAACAAATCAACTCAAACAGTCGCTTAGGTAAAAAAGTAAATTCAAATACGGTGACCTTATCTTTAAGTGATTTCTCAGCAGTAAAGTCCAGGCAGTAATTAGTTGAAAACTCTATATTACCAGTATCACTGAGCTCTTTTTTTTCTTTTTCAGACAGGTCGATCTTCTCGCTGTGTGGTGCAATAATAATGATAGGCTTATCGCCAAAACACGCTTTAGCGGCATTTGTGTAATTGTAATACTCATGTTTTAACATCCCCGAAGCATGATAGGAAAGGGCTAGATATATTTTATTTTCTTTGGCCGATTGCAATAATTCGGTAAAAAATTGAGCTAGTTTTTCAGTATCATAACCTTGTGTGACTGGATTTTCTAAGCTGTTAGCTATATCCCTTTTCATTAACTCTGGTGTTGACGTATCTTTATTGATCTCATATGGATAAATGGGCAGATGATTTTCTAGGTTTTTCAGGGGCATTTCCCTTGTAGATTCAGGGAACCACCTATAGTTAGTTATTTGAAATAATGGAGCTTTTGTTGATGTTTTATACGAGTCCCAAACGGTGTAAATTTGTAGTGTATTTTTTGATAAAAGATGGGTTGGTATTGTCTCTTCTACGATGTATGGAATACCAAATAGCTTATCCGGTCTTATTTCTGGTGACGATAATTTGTGTTCCCCATAAATGATAAATTCATCAATGTCACGTGCAGGTAAACCAGAAAGAAGATTTGGTAATTTGTTGCTAAGAGTAGGTTCATAGCCAGAAAAGCGAACCAGATGTAAAGTGCCAGGAGAAAGTCTGACAAAATTCCTTAAGAATTCTATATACAGGTTTAAATTTCCATAACCCCGACCGTGGATAGCTTCTACCAGAAAAACGATTTCTTTAATTTTTCCAGCTTTACTTTGTAAAGAGGTAATTCTATTCATAGATGATGCATGAATCGGTATCTGCCTGAAAAAATCCTGAAGAAAAGATATCCATTGCTTGTCCTTTGGTATCAAACAACCAGCTTGCAGGAGAGCACTACTTTCGATAATAGAAGACTCTTTACTGCTTTTTAACTTTTCTGGAAGTGCCTCTGTGGACGAACTTTCATAAGCTTTTCTTTTTTTGTTATGCCATGTAATTCCTTCATGAGTTGAAACATAATAATGCTCTAGTTTAGTTGGGGGGGCAGGAAAAGGTTTTTCCAGGGTACTTTCCGGTGTGTGTACTTGGTTTATGACAGAAGTTGCACAAATATCATTCTTAAAGGTTCTGTTTATATTATGGTTTGCCTGACTGGCAAAGGTATCAGTAATATTTTGTTCGCCTTTTTCTGCTTTAATGGTTTTTTCTTGTGTTAACAGTTCATTGGTAAGTCCGGACTGAGCTGGAAAGTGACTATTAATCATAATGTACCTCCGAACCCATTCGCCGTTTGGGGGCTTAACACTGCCTGTAGAATTTCATTTATAAAAGCTGGTTCACCAGCCGCTCCAGGATGAAACGATGCAACGAATTCCGGAGTAATGTTAAGCTGGGTAAAACGGTGAATCTCATACGGACTGATCATTGAGGCTTTTTGAGCAAAAAGAAAGACTGCTTCTGTCGTGGTTCCTGTCTTAATGAGGCGCCCAATATCATAATCGGCCGGCGTAGCGTTCAGGGAGCATTCTTTTTCTTGTTTTGTACTATCAGCGTTGACGCACAAACTCGTAGTTACGGGTAATGCAGCCATCAGCTTGATGGCATGGTTTATAATGTTCATTGGTGTACTCCTTTACTGCCGGATTTAATAGTCCACTGGATATTAGAGTCTCGGGAGAGTGATTAGTTCCATCAGGAGAATTTAGAAGACTTTCAGGCAAAGAAGCCGGGAAAGATTAGGGAGATTTTCTCAGCTCATCTATTATTTGTTCACATGCGGCTAAGTGACTACTTTCCTCATATCAATAGCCTTCAAAACATATTTTTTACGGGTAGCTTGAGCAGTGATAAAACTACCTTTGGTGTTGAAATCCGAACCTGGGCTTTGTTCAGGTATTGCAGCATCAATACTGTTCTATTCGTTGTGCAACCACTTTTTGACGACAGGTTCTTCTAACTGGGTCAGTGCCGGACTGTTTCTGCTTTTGTTTGTTGTCATGCTTTGGTCTTCCTTTGGTGTGGTTCGCCATGCCGATGGTTTGGCCGAACAGCTGGGAGAGCCGTACGGCACTCTGATACTGACCCTGTCAGTGATCAGTATCGAAGTTATTGTGATTTCAGCCGTAATGCTGACGGGGAGTCATAATCCGACACTCGGTCGGGATGTGATGTTTTCTGTCCTGATGATTGTACTCAATGGGCTGGTCGGATTGTCGCTGCTTCTGGGAGGGGTCAGGCATGTTGAGCAGACGTTTAATTTACAGGGCGCTAACTCTTTTCTCGGGATTCTTATTCCTCTCTCTGTGTTGGGTTTGATTCTGCCTAATTTTACTGAGTCAACGTCCATAGGTACTTTCTCCCTTGAGCAAATCGTCTTTCTCGTTGTCATGAATGTCGTCCTCTATCTGGCTTTCCTGGGCATGCAGGCTATGAGGCACCGGCACTATTTTGTGGGCGATAATGAGGGTTATAATCGCAAGAGTGAAAAGAAGTTGTCTGTCTCGTCGCATACCCTGCTTTTGCTCTGCTACATGGTTCCCATTGTCTTGCTGTCCAAAAAGCTGGCAGTGATTGTGGATTATGGGATTTATGAACTGGGGGCGCCTTCGGATCTGGGTGGTATGATTGTGGCGATTCTGGTTCTGTCTCCGGAAGGCATGGCGGCTATCAGGGCGGCAATAGCCAATAATCTTCAGCGCTCTATCAATATCTGTCTGGGATCGGCCTTGGCCACCATTGGTATGACTATTCCCGCCGTGTTGCTGATTGGAATTCTGACATCCAAAACCATTGTTCTGGGTTTGAATAATGTCGACGCATTATTGTTGGTTCTGACGTTGCTGGTTTCCATGGTGAACTTCGCATCAGGTAAAAGTAACCTTTTCCAGGGGGTGACTCATCTAACATTGTTTTTCTGCTACATGATTCTGATTTTTGACTGATCGAAATGCATAAATGCCTGTTTACGAGTGCACTGAATTCAAGTGTTTCCTGGTAGAAGAAAATCTTGTCTTTTTACGAATATTGTGTTCAAATGCGAAAAATTTGCATTAGATTTATTGAGGCAGTTAGCGTGCCCCTGAAATCCCTGATAAAAGTCGGATAAGAAAGCGAGACGGTGATTCAATTTACCTCTCGCTTTTTTTGAGCGTGCTCTTTAAGGGAGCAGGTGGAACAGCCTTGAGCGTATAGAAAATCATTTTGCCCATGAATGAGATGATTTTCATGAGGTGAATGTGGGAGGAATCATTGACTAAGTCAGCCGTACTGGCTCTGGAAGACGGAAGTCTTTTTCGGGGCATTGCCATTGGATCCGACGGAGAAACCAGTGGTGAGGTCGTTTTCAATACAGCCATGACAGGCTATCAGGAAATACTCACCGATCCTTCTTATTCCCGTCAAATCGTCACTCTCACCTATCCACATATTGGTAATACAGGTATTACTCCCGTAGACGAAGAGTCTACTGAAATTCACGCAGCCGGCCTTGTTATTCGTGATCTTCCTCTTCTCGCAAGCAACTGGCGAAACACAATGCCTCTTGATGAGTATCTTCGTACTAATCACATCGTAGCCATCGCTGATATTGATACCCGTCGCCTGACCCGCATCCTGCGAGAAAAGGGTGCCCAGAACGGTTGTATCCTGGTGGCCGATGAGAACGGTCATATTGATGAAGCGGCAGCTCTGGAAAAGGCTCGTGCATTCCCTGGCCTAAAAGGTATGGACCTGGCTAAGGAGGTCACGGTTTCCGAACCTTACGAGTGGAAAGAAGGCGTCTGGGCTCTGGAGTCTGATGATCACCAGTCTGTTGACGAGCAGCCTTTCCATGTCGTGGCTTATGACTTTGGTGTGAAGCGCAACATTCTCAGAATGCTGGCCCAGCGTGGCTGCCGTTTGACGGTAGTGCCCGCAGTGACTTCTGCCGAAGAGGTTCTGGCCATGAATCCGGACGGTGTTTTCCTGTCCAACGGTCCTGGCGATCCGGAGCCATGTGATTATGCCATCAGGGCCATTCAGGATATTCTGGAAACCCGTATCCCGGTCTTTGGTATCTGTTTGGGTCATCAGCTGCTGGGTCTGGCCAGTGGTGCAAGCACCATGAAGATGAAGTTTGGTCACCACGGAGCCAACCATCCGGTGCAGGATCTGGATTCCGGTGTGGTGATGATTACCAGTCAAAATCACGGTTTTGCCGTGTCTGAAGAGAAACTGCCTGAGCATATCCGGGTCACTCACAAATCCTTGTTTGATGGCAGTCTTCAGGGGATTGAGCTGACCGACCGGCCCGCTTTCAGTTTCCAGGGGCATCCTGAAGCCAGCCCGGGGCCACACGATGTGGCGGTGCTGTTTGACCGGTTTATCAGCCTGCTGGAAGAGCATACAGCCGCTTCCCAATCCTGATCAGGTCGCTTGAAAAAGAGACTTACAGTACAGACAACAGGCTTTCGTGAGCAAAGAGCTCCGCAAGCCTGAGACAAGTTACGAGAGCAACGATGCCGAAACGTACAGATATTGAAAGCATCCTGATCCTGGGTGCGGGTCCTATCATCATTGGTCAGGCCTGTGAATTTGACTATTCCGGAGCCCAAGCCTGTAAAGCCCTTAAAGAAGAGGGCTATCGTGTCATACTGGTGAACTCTAACCCGGCCACCATCATGACCGACCCCAGCATGGCAGACGCGACCTACATTGAGCCTATTCGTTGGGAAACAGTCGCCAAGATCATTGAGAAAGAACGTCCGGATGCAGTACTGCCTACTATGGGTGGTCAGACCGCTCTGAACTGTGCTTTGGATTTGTTCCATAAGGGAGTTCTGGAAAAATATAACGTCCAGATGATCGGTGCCAGCCGGGATGCTATCGATAAGGCTGAAGACCGTGAAATGTTCGACACAGCAATGAAGAACATTGGTCTGGAAACACCCCGATCCGGTATTGCGCATACCATGGAAGAAGCTCAGGCTGTGCTGGATCAGGTAGGCTTTCCCTGTATCATCCGTCCTTCTTTCACCATGGGTGGTTCCGGTGGAGGTATTGCCTACAACAAGGATGAGTTTGAAGAGATCTGTAAGCGGGGTCTGGATCTTTCTCCCACCAATGAGCTGCTGATCGATGAATCCCTGATTGGCTGGAAAGAGTACGAGATGGAAGTGGTGCGCGACCGCAACGACAACTGCATCATTGTCTGCTCTATCGAGAACTTTGACCCGATGGGAGTTCACACCGGTGACTCGATCACGGTCGCACCTTCCCAGACGCTGACTGATAAAGAATATCAGATCATGCGTAATGCCTCTGTGGCTGTTCTGCGTGAGATTGGCGTTGAAACCGGCGGTTCCAATGTTCAGTTCGGTATTTGCCCGGACACTGGTCGTATGGTCGTGATTGAGATGAACCCCCGGGTATCCCGTTCCTCTGCCCTGGCTTCAAAAGCGACTGGCTTTCCGATTGCCAAAGTGGCAGCCAAGTTGGCCGTGGGCTACACCCTGGATGAACTGCGCAACGAAATTACCGGAGGTGTGGTACCGGCTTCTTTCGAGCCAACCATCGATTACGTCGTCACCAAGATTCCTCGTTTTGCCTTTGAAAAATTTCCTCAGGCCGACGATCGTCTCACCACCCAAATGAAATCTGTGGGTGAGGTCATGGCTATTGGTCGTACTTTTCAGGAGTCTATGCAGAAAGCCCTTCGTGGTCTGGAAACCGGAGCCACTGGCTTCAATCCCATGCTGGATGTTTCTGCTGAAGGTGCTATCGACAAGATCAAGGCAGAGCTGGTTGTTCCAAAGGCGGATCGTCCATACTACGTGGCAGACGCTTTTCGGGCCGGTATGACTCGGGAGGAAGTCTTTAACAGCTGCATGATCGATCATTGGTTCCTCGTCCAGATCGAAGACATTGTTAAAGAAGAGCAGAATCTGGTCGGCAAAGACTTGTCTGCGCTGGATGCCACCACTTTGTTCAGCCTCAAGCGTAAGGGTTTCAGTGATGCGCGTCTGGCAGAGGTGATGGCGATCTCTGAAACAGAAGTGCGTAACCATCGTCGTCAGCTGAAGATCAAGCCGGTCTTCAAGCGTGTAGATACCTGTGCGGCCGAGTTTGCCTCTACGACAGCTTACATGTACTCCACCTATGAAGAAGAGTGTGAAGCTGTGCCAACTGATAACGAAAAGATCATGGTTATCGGTGGTGGTCCTAACCGTATCGGTCAGGGTATCGAATTTGATTATTGTTGTGTTCATGCGGCTATGGCTGCCCGCGAAGACGGTTACGAAACCATCATGGTTAACTGCAACCCCGAAACGGTTTCTACCGACTACGACACTTCTGACCGACTGTACTTTGAGCCGGTCACTCTGGAAGACGTCCTCGCCATTATTGATGTCGAAAAACCCAAAGGTGTGATTGTTCACTACGGTGGTCAGACACCTCTGAAACTGGCTCGTGCTCTGGAAGCTGAAGGTGTGCCGATTATCGGTACCAGTCCGGATGCGATTGACCGTGCCGAAGACCGAGAGCGTTTTCAGGGCATGATCCAAAAGCTGGACCTGTTACAGCCTGCGAATGCCACGGTGCGCAGTGCTGAAGAAGCTGTTGCTAAAGCCAAGGAAATTGGCTATCCATTGGTTGTGCGCCCTTCCTACGTTCTGGGTGGTCGTGCCATGGAAATCGTGGCGGGCGAAGATGAACTGCAAAAGTACATGAAAGAAGCGGTTCAAGTTTCCAATGATAGTCCGGTGTTGCTGGACCTGTTCCTGAATCGTGCCGTAGAAGTGGATGTCGATGCAGTATGCGACGGCGAGCGTGTGGTTATTGGTGCCATCATGCAGCACATTGAGCAGGCAGGTATTCACTCCGGTGATTCCGGTTGTTCTCTGCCTCCCTACAGTCTCAGTCCCCGCATCCAGGACAAGATTCGTGAGCAGGTGAAAGCCATGGCTATGGAGCTGGGTGTTGTTGGTCTGATGAATGTTCAGATGGCGCTGCAAGACGGTGAACTCTATGTGATCGAGGTTAATCCGCGTGCGTCCCGTACAGTGCCCTTTGTGTCCAAGTGCATTGGTCACTCTCTGGCCAAGATTGCCGCTCGTGTCATGATGGGTAAAACTCTGAAAGAGCTGGATTTTACCAGAGAGATTGTACCTCCCTACTACTGCGTAAAAGAAGCGATCTTCCCATTCAACAAGTTCCCGGGTGTGGATCCGATTCTTGGCCCGGAAATGAAATCTACCGGTGAGGTGATGGGTGTTGGTGCATCTTTCCCGGAAGCCTATTATAAGGCCCAGCTGGCTGAAAACATGGCACTGCCAGAAGGTGGCCGTGTCATCATCAGTGTCCGTGATCAGGACAAACCAATGGTGCCTGGTATTGCGCGCCTGCTGATGGATACCGGCTTTGAGCTGATGGCTACCAGTGGAACTGCCCAGGTGATCGAAGATGCCGGCCTGCCCGTGACCCGGGTTAAAAAGGTGATGGAAGGTCGACCAAATATGGTGGACAGTATCGTCAATGGTGATATAGCCTTTGTTGTCAATACCACCGAAGGTCGTCAGGCCATTGCAGACTCCTATAAAATCCGCCGATCTTCGCTGACCAATAAGGTTCTCTACACCACCACCATGGCAGGTGCGGAAGCCATTGCCCGGGCCATTGCCTTTGGCTCGGAAAAAACAGTCAGAAGACTTCAGGATTTGCACGAAGGTAGGACTGGATGAATCGATATCCAATGACCGTGGAGGGTGAAAAAGCCCTCCGTGAAGAGTTGACTCAACTGAAAACCGTGGAAAGACCGCGCATTTCTCAGGCGATTGCTGAAGCCCGGGAACTGGGAGACTTGAAAGAGAACGCTGAATATCACGCAGCCCGTGAACAGCAGAGCTTTACTGAAGGTCGTATCAACGATATTGAGGCCAAGTTATCCAACGCTCAGGTCATCGATATCACTACGATCAAAAAAACCGGTAAGGTTATCTTTGGTACCACGGTTTTAATGGTTAATCTGGATACGGACGATGAAGTCGAGTACAAGATCGTGGGTGATGATGAAGCAGACATCAAATACAACAAGATCTCTGTGAACTCACCGATTGCCCGTGCCCTGGTTGGTAAAGAAGAAGGTGAAGTGGTGGTAGTGAATACACCTTCCGGCAATGTTGAATATGAGATCGATGAGGTTAAGCACGTCTGATGGTCTCGTTCTCTGCACGGGTTGGAGACCTGTGCAGAGAAGTTTCTTTTCCTCTCTCTGCCCTTCCTGATCAGCCAGGTGTTTTATGTCAGCCTAACTGACAGTGCTGTTAGTGATCTTGTCAGCCATTGATAGCATTCTTGTCAAACAACAAAAAACACAACAAAGAACACAACAAGGATTGATGGAGGGAGTAGTATGATAAATTTTCTGCAAACAGGCTCAGTACCCTTTGATAAGAATGCTATTACTGATAAGTTGGAAAAGCTTGGAAACCTTGCCTCCAGCTTCAGGCGCAGTACGGTCAGGGCATTCAATAACGTCTGTGGTTATATGAAGACTGCTGGCGACTTCTCTCACACCCACTACTCCGACCAAAGTTCAAGGAGCTCGGGCAGTGCCAAACAGGTTTCAGAACGAGCGATTGCCAGACCACCTTCAGAACGAGGTATTACCAGACCGGTTTCAAAACCAGGCCAGCCGGAGAGCCAGAATGACAACAATCTGGCAGCCAGACTTGAGAGTCTCAAAATTGATTGCTCTCGGGCGCATACTAAGCAGGATCTGGTGACGATGAAACAGAAAACCACAGGTCTCCTGGACGATGCCAAAACAAAGCTTCAGAATCATCCTGAGGCTGGCAAAGTGCTTGAAAAGCTGAATGTTGCGGTCAATTTGCTGGAAACTTCATCTGAAGATGAAAACCACGTCCATGAGGCTGCTGACTACCTTCAGAAGGTGCTGCTAGACGTTCGTTTCGATGAGTTGAGCCAGTTGCGTCAGCGAAATGACCAAATAATGAAAATTGAGCGGGATGTTGCTGATGTCCATGAAATAATGCATAACCTGCAAGGTATCGTTCATGAACAAGGTCAGGACGTGAGCCGGATTGAAGATCATATCACTCAAAGCAGAGATAATGTTGAAGAAGCCGTGGAGTCTCTGGATTCAGCGAAAAAGTCGGCTAAAAAAGGTCGCAAACTGAAGATTTTTTTAGGTATTGTGCTTGCCGTTGTCGGTATCACCCTGTTGGCCTGCTTGCTCTGATATAGCTGTCGAACGTGGAGGTGTGAGATGACAAGTCACTCACACCACCAAACCTTTTAGCTTTAAGAATTTCCGGGATTTGACTCAATACCTCTATTATTTTCTCTCAATGACTCTCGTAGAAACTTATTGTTTAGCGGGCTTAAAAGCTTTTATTTTTTTAATACCATCCAAAATTTCCTGACCCTTATCGGATTAACTCATTTTCGATAGACTTCGCAATTTTTTTAGAATGTGAACGGGAATAGTAGCTTTTTCTTAAGGAGCCCAATACAACTTTTCAACACCGTCACTACCAAGAAAAACATCACCAGATTAAAGTTTTTTCTGTAAGTCTCATTGCAAAAATCTGTACTGATTTAACAACCAGAAGGCAAAGCTATGTCTATACTGTTAGCTTTTAAATCAGAGTGTTTGCTTAATGAAAACTGTTAGAAATCTGCTTTTCTCTCTCTCTGTTACTTTGCAACATGGGTATCATTGGTAACCAAATGACCTATGCTAATGACAGCCTTAATGTTGTGGCAGTGTTATTTGCTCAAACTTTGTTGCAAGTCATGTTTCCTTATTTAACAGAAGAAGAGCAGGTAAACCTGCAAGCTTCTTCATCTGCTGCTGTGTTCAGGTCTGCTGCGGGAGGTGAAAATATACTTCAACAATTAGTTGACAAGCCAGAGTGGGTAGTCAGGGTTGATAGCCTGCTTGAGGTTCTCGAAATTACAGTGGCAAGAGTTCAATCATTGATTGATTCAGGGGATCTTGTTTACAAGCAGTATACTCATATGAAGAAACAGTAGCATTGCAACGAGTATTAAACTCTAAAACAGCCATTATTCTGGAGTCTGGAATATCAACATATCCTCAGCATGAGCAACCAGGGATTAGACGTCAGATGGCAGAAAGAGTTAATGATTTTATGACCTTTCTACGTAGTAAGATGGATATGGAATAAATCATAGGCAATATGCCATTTCAAACCTTGCCGACGTTGACGGCGTCGGTGATTGGTTATGTGGTGCTAGTTGAAGGTTGCGATTAATCTTTGAAGGAGGCTTGATCTACAATAGTATAATCTCCTGATATCTGACTTAAAGTTGAGCTTCCGTCAGAGTGCAGTTCAAAATGTAAATCTTGATCAGAAATTCTCTCTAAAGCAATAACTCTGCTACTGACCATTGTGCGAGGTTGTTGTGGCTGATCCATTTTTACATTTCCAATGGCTGCCATGGTAATAGAGTCGCTGGATGCCAATCCAGGCTCAAACAGAACGACACCAAGAGATGGTGGATTGCTGATCTGTGAATATGAGCTGAGAAATTTTGACACCAAATCTGCATGCGGCAAGTGACGTTCATAGTAAAGATAGTAACTATCTCCCGCAATACTGTACAAATAGGAGGTGCACCCAGAACAGTTCTGACTGGTATGATAGACCTCGGCAAAATAGTCAATAAATCCAGATACTCCATCTATCTCGACATCCTTGACTTTCCCTTCACTATTGATGATACGAAATTTATTATTCGCTAACTTATCAATGCTTGAATAGCAAGTTACGGATAAACCTGTGAACAAAAAGAAGATCACTAAAATTCGAAGTGATTTATACATTCGTCATTTACCATGTCAGTAGTTGATGGTGAGCAGGTCAGTATAGACGCTTTTTCAGAAGCTTACATTTAGGTTCATAGTGCCAAACCCAACAGTTTACGATGGCAGTCTGCTGGATTTTTTTGTTGCGTGCGTCTACGTTTTTGATTCAATCCGTTTGAAAGCAGGTTTGTAATTGAAGAAAAGATTTGAGTTCTGGAAAAAGCTAATGGTCCTATCCTTAACAATCTTTTGTTTATCAGGATTTTGCTTTTCAGATTATCAAGAGCCTGATGAGAGTCAAGTGACTATAGGAGGTCAATCGATTTGGTATGACGTTGTTAAGGAGTCACTATGCAACTACATCTATATGCCAATAGATTATTACGTAGGCTCAAGAGGCGTTTTTCGTTTGGTATCAATACTTGCACTTGGGTATAGAAACTACTACGAATTTTATTTGCATCGTAGAGTTGGTGATAAAATAGACACTTGTCTTTTGATCGTTGCGCTAGCATTAATACCTGTAAATTTTATTTATGACATTTTAGAAGATAGAACAGCCTCAAGTACCTTAAGTAATAGCAATATGAAAGAAATAAAAATATCTAAGACAGTGGGGTTGACTTCTTTTGATTTAAGGCTTTCAGGCCTGTTAGAAAACAGTGCTTTATACAATATATCAAAACCATTACATAATCTTGGTGTTAGCAATATTAAATTTACCTCTTCTGAAGTAGATAATAAAATGCATCTTTTAATAGGGTTAACAAAGATGGGCAAACTTGAGGAAGTGTTCTTTGATATTTCATTCCCGACATTAGATTCCGATCGTTATCATTGGGTTGAACTTTGCTGTAATGAAAATAGTCATTGTAATCATTATTCCTCAATCCCACTAAGTATACTGTCAGAAGAAGTGATCAATGAGTTAGTCTTTTTATTAGATGGGAACTATGGTTTTGCGAAATCAATAAGTGATTTTAAAAGAGTCAAAGGAGTTGACTTTTCAGTTAATGAAATGTTTGTTGTAGTAAAAGTACAACAAAGAGAATCTGATATCTTTTCTTACGTTATATGTGACACTCAAACTCATACTTTACAACTAAAAAATAGCCGCTATTCATTTTCAAATAAAACTTTAGTCTATGAACTTATACAAAAATTAGCTGTTCAGGCTGAAAAATTAGCTGTTCAGGCTGAAGGGTGGTTTCGATATCTCATGGAATTAATTTTGAAGCAGTGTGAACATATAATGTTCTTCGCAATCACTGATTTCTTTTTTGAAGGTTATTTTCTTGGAGAATGTGCTATTTGCCGTGAAGCCATGATTCCAGGGGCAGTTTCGCCTGCCAGCTGTGACATACATTATTTCTGTACCTCATGCCTGATTGAATGGGCACAATATGGCGCTGGAATGTGTCCATATTGTAGAGATTAATGCAGCACACATCTTCGCCTTCAGCGACTGCCCCGCACGCGAATTAAAGGCTTGTTAGGTGCAAGATTACTTAAATGGATTGCATTTTGCAGCCGCAATGAAATCTCTGTAACATTTTCAGAGGTTAGATAATTAAAGCAATTACGGTTAAAAATATACCTGAAATAGTTTATAAAAGGCTTAAAGAAGGAGCCACTGCTCACATGACAGGAAGCTTTCCTCACCAGAAGTTCTATCTTGATATTCCAGACGGCTGACTTACGGAT
>NZ_JAHHPS010000156.1:0-1207 GCF_024606275.1 Endozoicomonas sp. SESOKO4
TCTGAACCCGTGATATAAGGCACTTTTACCGCTCCCTCGCAGCTCTTGCCTGTTCTCACATTGCTTACCGGCTTAATCCAGACATACTCAATCTCTCTACTGTTCAAAGGCTGAACCGACTTAATTGGCACCTGTTGCATAAAACGCGTCCAGACTCTCAGGGCTCCGCTACTGCCAGTCAGGTTAGTTGGGCTGTTATCATCATTCCCCAACCAGGTCACTGTCATCAGATTTCCGGTAAAACCAGCAAACCAGCTGTCTCTCAGGTCATTGGTGGTGCCACTCTTTCCTGCTAACTGAATATCCTGACTGATACTCCAGTATGCACGACGCCCGGTACCTTCTCTCATTACCTGACCCATAGCATGTCGCAAAAGCTCTATTGGAGCAGAGTCGAATGCTCTCTCAATCGAGAGGCTGTAGCGCTTCAATGGATGACCACGGGCATCTACTACCGCATCAATTGCCCGCAATGGCATCCTGAAGCCTCCGCTGGCGATGGTTTGGTACATAGACGCAACATCCATAAGGGAAAGGGACGCTGCTCCCAACATGACAGAGGGATAGGGAGGCAGTTTTTTCTCAATCCCCAGACGCTCAATGGTATTCAGGACATTATTAAGACCCAGAGCCATCCCGGTCTGGATCGCCGCCTGATTGTAAGACTTGGCCAGCGCCTCTTGCAAAGGCACCATACCTCTGGATTTGCCATCATAATTGGCAGGCTCCCAAAGTCCTCCCTGACCGTCGCTTACCCGAATAGGATAATCCTTGACAGGTGTCGTTAAAGTATACCGCGCAGGTTGCTCCAGCGCTGTCAGATAGATCGCTGGCTTAAGCAATGATCCCACAGGACGTCGTGCATCCAGAGCCCGGTTAAAACCGATATAGCCCGGATTCTTGTCGCCGACTACCGCCAGAAGATCGCCTGTCTGGGCAGAGGTCACCACCATGGCTCCCTGCAAATCAGGGTTATTTTTATCTAGCTGATCTACAGTATCAGTCATACTTTTCTGGGCAAACCGCTGGATGACGGGGTCCATATTGGTGAAAATTCTCAGACCTTCCGAGGTAAGATCACCTTCATCATAATCTTCTCTGAGCTGCTTCTTTACCGTGTCAATGTAAGCAGGATAAGCACTGGTATTGAGCTGCTCCCGGGTCACGACGCCCAGAGGCAGTTTTTTGGATCGCTCTGCTTCAGAAC
>NZ_JAHHPS010000157.1:0-1527 GCF_024606275.1 Endozoicomonas sp. SESOKO4
GTCCAGGGGGAAACCATGATCCTTCGCCGCGTCCAGCTGGCTGAAATAAAACCGTCGGGTCTCCTGCCAGTTGTAGGGTTCAGCCGCCCCCAGGGCACGGTCTAAAAATCGGTACCTTTTGACCATCAAAGCCAACACCCGTTGTACGACAGGTGATCCCTGCCGGGCTGCCATCATGCTGGCGGACAGACGCCCACGGGATTGCCCAGCCTGAATAGTACCGGGAATCAGGCCCACCTGATTGATTGACCGAAAGGGTTGCCGGGTGACACTGGCTGCCGCCAGCAATTGCTGACGAATCCCCGGTTTGAGATCATCCAGCAGCTTGAGGCTGTCAATGTAGCCACCGCGAAGCGGTTGCCGGAGTTTGTCCTGACGGTGAGGGAAGTCGTCCGGGTGGCTCTCCAGGACCGCCTGGACAATTCCGGCTTCCAGCATCTCTTTTGGCAGGCCATCCCGTTCAATTCCGGTTAACCAGTCCCGATCTATGCCGGGCAGGCTATCCGGCCTGACAATAAAGCCACCGGCACTGAACAGGATCTGAAACCGGGCCAGATTTTCCGCTCCGTTGATATTTCCTCGCAGCAGCTCATTGAAGTAATCACTGGTCAGAATGTTCCCTTCTGGCCATAGCGATGCAATATCCCGAACGTTAACCCGCGCCTGATTTCCGCCGTCACTTAACTGGCTCAATGCTTTCCTGGCATAGAGAATCTGCTGATTAAACTGCTCCCTTTCAACGGCCAGTTCTTTGGCAGAAACGTGAGTGTATGAAACCAGAAAATCCTGCACCGCCCGATCAATGGAAGCCCCCTTGTCGTAGCTATTGAGAACATGACTGACAGCACGTCGCTGGGCATCGATGATTCGACTGATTAATTGTCCCGAAAACGGCTCAATGTCCCGGGCATTGGCAACATCGGCGAGTGCCCACTCTATGATGTATTTTCGCATCAGAGCGGCCAGGGAAACCCTCTGGTCCTGCCAGAGATGGATTTGATAATCCGGGTTGGCCCTGATCCAGGCTTTCAAATAATCCAGGCCATTCCTGTCCAGTGGCTGAAGCAATAACATGTGAATGGTTTTGGGCGGTTCTTCAAGGGTGCTCTCGAGAAAAGCCTGAACGGGGGATAACACCGCGGTGACCCAGTCTTTCTTAAAAGGTTCCTGCTGCAGGTACTCCTTCGCCCTGGTTTCTATCTGGCTGGCAGCCAGCCAGCCTTTGGCGGATGTTTTCTCCCGGATGGCATCGAAAGCGCTGTAACTCTCCATTAACTTGCGGTAATGAACCGTACTGCGATCTTCCAGAGATAGCTCGTTGTCGGCCATTTCCAGAAACTGGCTGAAATCAGGCTCTGATACTTGATGACGTTTAGCATTCTTACCAGACATTTTTTTAAAACCTTTTGCGATAGCCTTTGTGCATTTTCGTGATCGGGGTCGCTATACGCTGTAAAATACAAAATATAAACGACAAACGATGTTTTTTTATGAGATGCTCAGGTTAATACGAAAATCTGCTATCCT
>NZ_JAHHPS010000019.1:0-16092 GCF_024606275.1 Endozoicomonas sp. SESOKO4
CCTCAATTTCTTGCAATCCTCGCTACGGACGCTTAAGTCCGACAGGCTGCTAGAACTACTTAAGGGTAGGTGATTTTCCTCCGCTCTGCTTTTTCTTAAATGCTTCATGAATGGTGGGGCCTTTCGATGGATTATGGCGGTCCTGATATTCATGCTCTACTCTAACTTAGCGTTCCACTGTCGTTGAGAACATGACTAAGGCGAGCGAAATGAGCCGGGATCCCATACTGAATTGCCTGGTCTGGCTGGCAAACTATTATGAACGGTCGGTCTCTCCTGAAGTTGTTTTATCGGGTCTTCCTCTTGAAGATGGATTTATTCCTGAGCATCTGCTTAAAAGAGCGGCTGAAAATGCAGGGCTACTGACGTATGAAAAAACACTAAACCTTTCCGAAGCGGGTCTGCCAAAGGGCAGCCTTCCTTGCCTGGCGTGGTGGCAGGATTTGCCGATCATTATTCTTGCTGTTGAGGATGGCCAGATCAGGCTGCTGAATCCTTCGGAGCCATCAAAACCTTACTATTTTTTAGTTGAAGAGTTTCAGAAAAGCACCCGTGATGTTCTTATTTTGTTTAGTCCTGCCAGTATCAGAGACGATCGGGAACCGGACCTGGAACCCGCTTTGCATGAGCACTGGCTCTGGGGGGCTCTCCTGGCTGGAAGGGCCATCTATCGGGAGATATTGCTGGTTTCACTGCTGGTTAATCTCTTTGCGCTGTCCGTTCCCCTGTTTGTTCGTCTGGTCTATGACCGGGTTATCCCGGGTATGGCCATGGGAACACTCAATGCTCTGACATTAGGAATATTGTTGGTCATTGTCTTTGAGTTTTCTTGCAGATACCTGAGAAACCGGTTTATTGATCTGGCTGCCAAAAAGTCTGACCTGCTCACAGCCAGCCGGATTTATGCCAAGGTTATGGCTATGCAGTTATCAGCCAAACCTGCTTCCACAGGAGCGTTCGCCCGACAGCTTCAGGACTTTGACGCCATCAGGGAATTTCTTACGTCCACCTGCCTTATCGCTGTGGTGGATATTCCTTTTGTTTTGGTTTTTCTTCTGGTGATTGGTCTTCTTGCCGGCGGACTGGTCTGGATACACATTGTTGCCATTGCGTTGATGGTTCTGGTGAGTTTGGTGATACAACCCGCATTGCGCCGCACTATAGAAGAGAGTGAGCGCTTGTCAGCAAGAAAGCAAGGAGATCTGGTTGAAAGCCTGACCGGTATGGAAACTCTGAGGCTGGCGGGCGCACAGTGGCGTTTCCAAAAACGTTGGGAGCAGGCTGTAGGTCAAATGGCCACCTGGGGGTTAAAGACCCGGACGATCACCGGAACAGTGACAGTGGTTGCACTTTGTGCACAGCAGCTGACGACAGTGGCCGTTATCTATTTCGGGGTGAATGCCATCAGTATTGGCGTGATCAATCTGGGGGCGCTCATAGCGGTTATGATGTTAACCGGCAGAGCTATGGCTCCTTTCATGCAACTGGCTCTATTGGCAACCCGCTACCATCAGGCAAAGACTGCCTACAGGGTCACCGGGCAATTAATGGCTCAACCGGATGAACAACAGACCGGCCATCATTTTCGCAATCTGGGTCGGCTCGAAGGCAGGATTGGCTTTGAGCAGGTGTCCTTCAAATATCCGGGAGCTGCAGTGCCTGCGCTGGTGGACTTGACTCTGAAGATTCCATCAGGTGAAAAAGTAGCTATTGTGGGACGGTCTGGTTCCGGCAAGTCAACGCTGGCCAGAACTCTGGCTGCGCTCTATACGCCCGAACAGGGACGAATCACATTGGATGATATTGATATCAATGATATTCATCCTCGCCACTTGAGGAAGAAAGTTGGTTTTCTGGCCCAGGAGCCCTGGCTTTTCCATGGCACGATAAAAGACAACATTATTCTGGGTCATAACGACGTTGAAGAAGCAGCTCTATTATTTGCAGCACAGGCATCTGGAGTCGGTGCCTTTACAGGGATGTCACTGGCTGGATTGGAATACCATGTTGGAGAGGGTGGACAGAGGCTCTCTGGTGGTCAGCGTAAAGCTGTCGCATTGGCCAGAGTTCTTTTGAATAAGCCCGATGTGCTGGTGCTGGACGAGCCCACTGCTCATATGGACAGCCTGCTGGAGGACCAGATACGTCAGACTCTTGCTGATCTTCCAGCCACCACCACATTGATATTGATGACGCATAGAAGCAGTCTTTTGGATGTAGTCAGTAGAGTTATTCTGCTAGATGGAGGGCGGTTGGTTTCAGATAAGGCCAGAGAAGACATCAGGGCTGAGCCGTCATGAAGGAAGAAAGTCGCTGGCAGAGATGGTTGCTAGAAACAGCCGGAAGCCGTGATCAGGCAAGACTGCTTGATCTTTCTGTTTACAGCCGATGGTTTGTCTGGATGCTTCTGGCTTTTCTCGTTGTGCTGATTCTCTGGTCATGCTGGGCGGAACTTGACGAGGTTGTCACCGGTTATGGTCGGGTAGTACCTGACAGCCGGGTGCAGCTGGTACAGAGTCTGGACGGAGGCATATTGAAGTGGGTAGGGGTCAGGGAGGGGGATCATGTCAACAGGGGCGATACACTGGTGCAGGTAGATGAAACCCGTTACCGGTCCAACTTGATGGTGAATGAAACCGAACTGGAAGACACAGCATGGGAAGTTCTGAGACTTGAAGTGGAATTGAATTCACTCCACGAGAAGGAAGGTCAATGGCAGATTACTCGATCTGAATTACCGGATAAATTCCATGCAGAACCTGTTGACTTGATGAGGCTTGAACAGCAGAACGCTATTCTTGATAAGAGATTAGAGTCGTTTATAAGTCAGCTCGATATATTGTCTATCCAGGAAAGTCAGAAGAGTCAGGAGCTGAAAGAGCATCGACAGAAAATAAAAACCCTGAGCCGTAGTGACAGCCTTATCGAAGAAGAACTGAAGCTGAAAGAGCCTCTCGTTCGCGAGGGGCTGGTCACTCAGGTGGATATTCTGGGGCTGCAGCGTCGAGCCAATGAATTGAAAGGTGAGCTGGAGAGTGCAAAATTGATGGAGCCCAGACTGGCATCCGCTTTGAGTGAAGCTCGCAGTCGTTACAGAAGCACAGCTGTGCGCTACCGGGCAGATGTCCAAAAGGAACTGCAGTCGGCTCGCGAGCGTTTGGGAAGATTGACTGAAGGGCAGGTGGGGCTTAAGGACAAAGTCCACAGAACGTCGCTTTCAGCCCCAGTCAGTGGTCTGATAAAAGTGGTTCATGTGAATACGCCGGGCAGTGTTATTCAACCCGGTGCCACGTTGATTGAAATTGTCCCTGAAGGTGACAGTCTGGTGGTTGAAGCTCAGGTGAAACCATCCGATATTGCTTTTCTGAGATCAGGTCAGAATGCCCAAGTGAAACTGACGGCTTATGAAAATGCTTCCTACGGAAGTCTTAAGGGAACATTGGAGTCGATCAGTGCGGACACACTGGAAGATGATCGGGGGCAGCCTTATTACCGGATCAGGGTAAAGTTACCCACCACTGAAGATCAGTGGCCTGTTCTGCCAGGTATGACAGCCGTAGTCGATGTGCTTACCGGGAGCAGAACCGTCATGAATTATCTGATGGCACCAGTTCTGAAAGCCATACAATGAAACGAAACTGAATCGGGTGATTTGGTACGTTTTGAGCTTTCTTTCCAGCTAATCGAACTGCCGATAAGCCATAGGCGACCAAACCAAACAGGGGGAGACTTATGATATTTTCACCCATTTGCAACCTCCCTATTCAAGCCCTGCCAGAACCCAACAGCGAGATGGGCATTTTTTACGAGTCTATGTATTCCTGACAGGGGGTGGTGAAAGGCAGATGATAATGAGAAAAATGATTTGTCCGCCCTGGTCTATTTACCCCTTAACTCTGTGACATAAGACAGAATTTTGCTACGCAACCAGCAGTTGGTTTTGCTATTGCGGACCCGGCTATGGGCTAGCAATTTGTAGTTAATGGGCAAAGTACGAAACGGTATTTTCATGACCTGTAAACCAAATTGTTGAGAAAATATCTTCGCCAGACTGCTGCTCATAGTACCAATACTTTCACTACTGGCTACCAGAGCCATTAACGCAAGCAGGGAGTCGCACTCAGCCATAACTTTCCTTGGTTGTAGGGGCTCTTCCGTAAAAGAGTCTGCGACAAATTTATTTTCACGCCTCAGTTTCAACGTTATATGTTTTTCCTGATAAAACTGCTCAGCCGTAATGCTTCCCTGGATTCTGGGATGGGATCGGCTGGCAATCAGGCAGATCTGGTCAGTAAACAAAGGCTGGGTAAAATAAGATAAGGTAGAGACATGAGCAAAATCTATTGCTAAATCCGCTTGCCGCAAATTGAGCTTATCAAATAACTCCTCCTCATTGGTCGGTGTTGGGTAAAGCACTATTTCCCGGTTTTCCAATGTTAAGTCTGCTTCAATCCTGGGGAGCATTACCAGCATTACGGGCTCTGGGGTATACACGACGAACCGGCGCTTTCCGTGATGGCTGAGTCCCTGCATATCACTGAGAGTATTGTTTATAGTTTCCAGAGCGGGCTCAATCTGGCGGGCTATTTCGTGGGCAAAATCCGTTGGCGCAATGCCTCGGCCATCACGGACAAACAGAGTATCTCCCAATTGGTTTTGCATTCTCTTTAATACGCCACTCACGCCGGGTTGGGTTAACTCCATAACCTCAGCCGCCACTGTGATTGATTGATAGCGATAGACCGCCAGAAAAACTCGCAGGAGATTAAGATCGAACTTTGATGCTTTCATCAACATATAACCAGCAGTGATGATTAAACTAAAAAATGCTAAATATATCATTATGAATTAAGCCATTAAAGTGATCGGGTCTTCAGTTCAACCGTGAATAAGGACCACTATGAAACCGACACAGACTCTCTCAGCCATTACCCTTGCTATTCTTGCTTCGTTTAATGCAAGTGCTGAATATACCAGCCTCGAGGACTATCAGGGCAAACCTGCCACTGCCCATACTCAACGAGCAAACCAGAACCTGGCAAAAAACCTGCCATGGAAAGATGTCTCCGCTTTTGATCGTAACCGCAAAGGGCTGATCGCAGAATTTGGCAATCATGCTGCGGGAGAGCTGAAAAATCGTTTTCAGTACATGACGGATATGTCGATTGACGAAATACCTGCCACGGTCAATCCGTCTATATGGCGTCAGGGTATGCTGAATTATACGGCGGGTGGCTTGTATCAGGTGACGGATGGTATCTATCAGATTCGTGGGGCTGATCTATCCAATATGACCATTTATCGTTCTGAAAACGGCTATGTCATTCATGATCCGCTGTTGTCCCGGGAGACAGCCGCAGCTGCCTGGGATTTTGCCAAAAAACACCTGCCTGAAATCAATGGAGAGCATAAAATTACCGGGATGATCTACTCCCATATGCATGCTGATCACTTTGGTGGTTCCAGGGGGGTTTATGAGTCCGGCAACTTCGACGAAGCTGCGCAAATCTACGCGCCAAAAGATTTCATCAAAGAGCTGGCTGACGAAAACGTCATCGCTGGCACTGCTATGGGCCGCCGGGCAAACTATCAGTACGGAACAACGTTAACCAATAGTACCAAAGGCATCGTTGACAATGCTCTGGGGTTGGGTACGTCAAGGGGCGAGGTCACTCTTGTGGCGCCTACGACAGAAATTACGTCACGTGAAAAAGTGATCAATATTGATGGCCTGGAGTTTCACGCCATAAATATGCCGGGCGCTGAAGCACCTGCGGAAATGGTGCTCTATGTTCCGCAATACCGCTCACTCAATACCGCTGAGCTTACTTATGACGGTATGCATAACATCTACACCTTCCGGGGAGCAAAAGTTCGTGATGCACTGGTCTGGACCAAGTATCTGACTGAACTGAAAATGCGTTTTGTGGATTCCGGAATGGTTGACAGTATTCACGCTGCACACTCAGCACCGGTCTGGAATGATCCGGCCACTGAAAATAACGAAATTGCCGAGTATATGACTCTGCAACGGGATAACTATGGCTTTATTCACAATCAGGCCATGCGTCTGGCTAACCATGGCACCACTATTAACGACGTAGGTCGTGAAATTGAGAAGCTGGTGCCAGAGGATCAAAAACAGACCTGGCACACCAATGGCTACCACGGTTCGTACAGTCATAACGCCCGTGCGGTAGTCAATTTATATCTTGGTTATCACGATATGAACCCGGTAAACACCAACCCGCTGGAAACCAGAGACAAGTCATGTGTTTATGTCAAGGCTGCGGGTTCAGAGACACTCTATGGTGCGGGAGTTTCACACTTCAATAACGGGCAATATCAAGCAGCATCCCAGCTGTTCAATGATCTGGTGCAGTGTCACCCTGATAACCTGGATTATCGCTATGCACTGGCTGACAGCTTTGAGCAACAGGGTTATCAGTCAGAAACCATGGCGTGGCGCAATTCCTACTTGCAAGGTGCAGTGGAGTTAAGAACCGGAGAGATCAAACCATCCATTAAGCTAGCCTCTGCAGACGTTATTGCTAATACGCCAACAGGCATGTTTCTCGACTTTCTGGCGGTTCGTCTGAATGCCGAAAAAGCGGAGCAGGCGGGTTTAGACTTTAGTTTTGGCCTTTATCACCCAGACTTGGAGCAGCGTTTCTTTGGTGAGGTTTCAAACGCCAATATGAGTAATATAGAAGTTGAAACACTGCCGGAAACGGATGTTGAACTGGTCATTCAAAAAACTGACCTGACAAAAATGGCGCTGGGTCAAACTTCCCTGAAAGCTCTACTGAAGTCCGGTGATGCTGAGATCAAAGGCAACGTGGAGCTAATAGAAAAGCTGTCAGCAACTCTGGATGACTTTGACGGAATGTTTGAGATCATTCCAATGCCTGCCAGCTAATTACTTTTTTGAATGATTTTTTGGTTGAGATGAACAACAGGAGTCATCTCAACCTTGTCAGGTTCCGATATTTATACCAACAAAGGGTTTGCGGACGAGAGCAGTAAAAAGTGTTCAAGAGTTAACAGAATGAGTGTTCAAGCGCTGTCAGAATATGCATGAGCCGATTATAAATTTAATTGGCTCAAAGAACAGGATTAAGCGGTATCAGGTATTGAGTCATCAATGTATGCTTCCCGAATATGTGGGAAAATCAATCATCAACTCAGAAGACAGACTGGAAATCACTTGAATGCCAACATCACAGTCACATCCTTTACTCATTGATACCGTCTCTATTCCCGGAGGGGGAATTCTGGGCATGACCGCTGCACCCGGTATAAAGAGGCAGTCAGTGTTTGGAGAGGACCAGAGCCGGGATCTGGCCACAGACATTGCAGCTATAAAAAAATGGGGTGCAGTGCTGGTGATTTCTCTGATTGAAGAACATGAATTTCAAATCCTGGGTATCAATGAGCTTGAAAATGAAGTCAACAATGCAGGGATAAAGTGGCTGCATTTGCCGATAAAAGATTTCTCCATTCCCGATGTCCGGTTTGAAGAGCATTGGAAACAGTCAGTTAACACGATCTATCGTTACCTGGATCAGGGCGAGAAAGTATTAGTTCATTGTCGTGGAGGGTTGGGACGAACGGGACTGCTGGTTGCCAGACTGCTAATGGCCTATGGTGCCTCATCTGATGAGGCTATTTCAAAAGTGCGAGAAGCCCGAACCGGAGCCATAGAGACCAAAGAACAGGAAGATTACTTGCGATCCATGCCCTCAGCTAATCACCTCATCAGCACTCAAGAAGGTAAGTTTGAATGATGCCTCCGGCGCAGCATACCCAAAGGGCTCATCAGCGGCGACTATTAAACCAGGTCAGACGGTTATTCATGGTTTTCAACTATCTGGCTATATAAAGGGCGCTTGCAAACAAGGCAGGTTCTAATCTCATGTTGAAGCATTACAACGGCGCATTCCTCATGAATCACGTGGGAGCAGCAGAGCAATATCCTGCAACCGCAGAAAGTGTCTTCCAGGCAGATAAAGCACTCATCGGAGCCAGCGTTTTCAAGGCATTTGTGATTACCCTTCAGGTTTATAGTCAGACAGGCACCGCAACCATCACAGTGAAAGGCTTTATCTGCGTATATTCGACAAATGCCGCATTTGTCGCAGTGAAAGGGGTTGTTGGCTGTTGAGGCGAAGTGTTTGCATTTTGCGCAGTAATATTGCGACATTTGCTTCTGGCATGCTGGGCATGTCTGAGAGTTTTCCGTAATATCTCCCTCATATCCACATAAAGAACACTTAAGCCGTATTGCATTCCACGCCTTCAGTTCAGCTTTACATAGAGATTGTTTGTTTTCGTTATGACATTTATGGCAAGGGAAATACCCTTCGCAGCAAGCAAAACCGACAGAGCAAAACCGTTGGTAATGGTTGCAGAATGGCGCTTTGCTTTCCTGCCGCGATGGTCCTTGTAAATGCTCATTCGACCCGCTTGCCTGCTCATCGCAGGTGCTCGATTGCTGGCAAGGAGCAGAATCCTCTGCGTGATTGCTCCGCATCGCCAGGCTGGCCGCTGCCATTTGTCGAGGTGCCGGATGGGGCATATCGATTACCGATTGTTGACTATGCTCATCCTTCGCTATTTGAAGTCGTTCTTCCAAGCGTTCGTTGTCAGCTTGCAAACAGTTCACGCGACTCCGTAAATCATGATTCTCTGATCTTAACCCTTGAAACTTTGTAGTTAACTCTTCAATCTGTTGCTTTTCTGTCTGCTGTCTTTCAATCTGCTGTCTTTCAATTTGTTGTATCAGTTGTCTTCTTTTCTCTCTTTTTTTCTCAGAGATTTTTTTTAGCGCATAGACTTTTTCAAGACTGAGGTGCTCATTTACAGCACGTCCTGTCCGCCGCCTTTCTATCATTTGTCTTTCAATTTTTTGTAACTGTTGTCTTTTTTTCTCTTCTTTTTGCTGAGCGATTCTTTTCAGTGCATTTACTGTTTCATGGCTGAGATGCCCATTTACAGCACGTTCTAACTTCCCCAAATCGTGATTCAAATGTTGAGGTTCATGGTTGTCGGGGCTGCTGCCAGCATTACATGAACTTCCCGGAGTTATCACTGAGGCATCTGAAGGCAGTCCGTGGATCTGTCTTGTTTGAACAGACAAAGATGGTTGGGAATAAGGTTGGTCAACGAGAAGTGAATGATCTGGAGCAGGCACCTGAGTTAACAGTTTATTTACGAAATGTTTTAATTCATGAAAAGATGGGTGTTGGTGAAATTGTATAAAGGTATCCAGGAAACAGGTAGGAAATGTCAATGATTGTTCATTAATCATAACATCATGCCTTGTCGCTAAATCTGATATTTCCCCCAAAAGATTACGAATAAGTTCAAGTGGGTTTGAATAGATCAGGAACAAATGAGCGAAGAACTCAGTAAAGCAACATTTTTCAAATTGTCCTATGGGTGGCTGTTGGTCATATTGATTGGCCCCATGGATTATGTCCAGAAGAATTTTATACAAAATCCTCAGGTTGTTGTCAGCTTGGGGCAGTACCCGATCGGGTGGCATCGGTTGGAGTGACAGCATGTCAAGGTCATTCAAAGTCCGTGTTTTATCGCTTGTGGCTTCTATCAGCTGCTCGATAAACCGGTTACGTGATGAATTCTCTTTGAAAGAACGCTGCAGTTGCAACACCGCCTCAATAGGAGTGACAGGATTACCCCTGCTGTTCGTGCCCACTGTTTCCAGAACCTGCAAACGCTGAGGCATGTCTAGCTCATCCAGTATTTGCCTCAGCTTAAAAACGGCTCTGGATGAACCGCTTTCAATGGTGGCAATAAGCTGGTTCGCAAGTTCCAGAAGGTCTTGAGTCGACGCATTTTTTTCACTCTCCTCTCCATTATCTCCATTGTCGTCTTTTCTGTTATTCCCATCTCCAGTGCCATCGTTGTGTTCTCCCGGTGATCTGCTCTCCTGATCTTCAGGTTTATCTCTTTGCTCTTTTTGATGATCGTTATTTTCGTCCTTTGGTTCTTTGTCTGGTACCCTGCCAGAAGGTTCTCCATCCCCGATACCTGTCTTTAATCGACCCCCATGATGTGTCTTCAAAGCTGTACGTTCAAGAAACAGTTTTAAACAGCCAAGCTGCCATTGAAGGTTTTCGCTGGCTGGGCAAGAAGTGGCGGCACGCTGGAAGAGGGTGTTCCAGAAATCAGCATCGGTCAGTTGCTCAATATTCAGGAAATCAAGCCAACCAACGGGTATAACGGCTTCACCGGATGAGCCATCGGCGTTAACGCGTGTCATTTTTAAACGCGCCGGGGACAGCTGTTCCTCAAACGAGGTAGAGTCCTTTCCTATGGACATCAGCCATGAGACGACGGGTTTCAGAACAATCAGGTCGATTTCGAATAATCCCGATAGCCCGCCACCTCTTCCTCCCCGGGGGGGAGGGTGAGATGAGTAGAAGAAGCCGCCGTTGCCGCTTCCGGGAAAATCGGCGTTGGTAGCGAGCTTGTCTCCTGTCAATGTCAGTGTATTATTCCGGGTTTGCCGGGTTTCCAGCCGATTGCCCGTCATTTTGTCGGAGTAGGCCAGAAGAGTGAGTGGAGTAGTATGAATTTTGCTGTTCAGGAGTTGATGGGTGGTTAGGGAAGCCAGTTCCGGTCTGTCCGCCGTCATGGATTTCAAGCGAGCAAGTGTGCCATTTTTAGAGCTTTTTTGGAAAGCGGGGGGTTGTGTTCTGTTCACTATCACTAGTTGATAGCAGTAGTCGCTCAGGTTATTCGTGACTAATATTGCGATACTGTTCGAGTCTGCTGACACCAAAGGCGCCTTAAAGCAGAGGATGTTGTTTTGGTCATTGAAACCTTCCGGAAGCAGCAAGCTCACTTGCCACTGACTCACACCCCGGGGATCTGTGCCATCATTGATTTCAACCTGAACCATTTGGCCATCGGGACTATGCCGTTCAATGAAGGTTGAGGGGTAACATAGTGGCACAATCGCCGTTGCTAGCAGAGAAACAACAAATGCTGTGAATAAGCGGTAAAAATGCATTTAAATCTCGCTAAATCACTCTTGCCAATATTATTAACAAGGGGCTATTTGTCCAACAGAAAAGCGCCAGAACAATCTGTGCTGACTTTCTGCCCTGGAAAAGTAAAGGAACATCATTGGGCATTCTTGTTATTCGCAATAGAAACACAGGATAGCCAAGAATTTCTGAATTGCTATATGGGTCACTTTCTCTTTGCCACAGTAAATGAGATGAAACTGGCAGTGTTTGGTTTTTACATAGCTGGGTGGTATTGATAAATTGGGATAGAACACTTTCAGTGGTTAAACAACAATAGTCAGGCTCAATGACCAGTCTGATGGAGGCGGATGGTGATACCAGTCAAAAGAATTAACCATGTGGGCATACGGGTAAGCAATCTTCAGACGACCAGGGATTTTTATGAACAGCTCGGTTTTCGGTTTCTGGCTGGCCCGGTGGGGCCAGAGCCGGTTGCCATTATGGAGCACCCTTGCGGCGTCAACCTTAACTTTATTCTGAACGCAACGGTTCAGCCTGGGGAGAATATCCTGATGGACGTTGACCAGAAACACCCGGGCTATACCCATATGGCTCTTGAAGTGGATGATATCATCGAGGTTCAGGGGCGGTTACAAGCACTCGGGATTGCCATCACAGAAGGTCCCATTTCAACAGAGGGTGGTTCAATATTGTTGTTTATCCGTGACCCTGATCGAAATGTGATTGAGTTTCATCAGTCGGCGGGTAGAAGATGAGTCAGTGTACCTCTGCCTTTTAATCAGGGGAGGACTCTGAGATCGATAAGCTCGTAACACTCTTACTGACAGAATTTATTACGGCATCCAATACAGATGCACTTGCAGTCAGAAGCTGACACAGTTAGTGGGTATAGTTACCGGAAAAAAAACCGATCAGGGCTTTTGCAGAGAAGAAGATGATGCATTCTGCAATCGATAGCGTCACTCAGTGACAGCAAGCAATGAATTATTGCTTCGTAGTTCAGTGATTTTCACCGAATGGTCGCTGGAGGCGGTCACCACCTGGCGACCGTCGGCACTGAAGGTGGCAGAGTAGATCCTGCCATTATGGGAAACGCTGGCTTTTTCTAACCATGACCCATCGGGCTCCTGGCCAATGATTTTCGCCGTTCCGTCTCTACTGGTAGTCACCAGATGGCGGCCATCAGGGCTGAAAGTGGCTGATAAGACCCCGAACCCATACTGATGGAAAAAGATGGCTTTTGGTTGCCATGATCCATCGGCTTTATGAGCATAGATTTTTACCGTGTCATCGTCACTGGCAGTCATCAGATAGCAGCCATCGGGACTGAAGGTGGCTGAGTTGACACAGTCATTATGGTGAATGGTGTCTTCTGGTTCCCATGAACCATCGTTATAGCCATAGATTTTCGCCGTTTTATCATCACTGGCGGTCACCACATACTGGCCATCGAGGCTGAAGGTGGCTGAGTTGACCCATTTTTTGTGGTTAATGATAGCTTCTACTTTCCAGGATCCATCGGCCTCCTGCCTATGGATTTTTGCCGTTTTGTCGCGACTGGAGGTTACTACATAACGGCCACCGGTGCTGAAGGTAGCTGATCGGATGTGATGATTATGGAAAAGGGTGGCTGTTAATTCCCATGATCCATCGGTCTTTTGGCTGTGGATTTGCGCCGTTTCATCGCAACTGGCGGTGACTACATGGCGGCCATCGCTACTGAAATTGGCTGATTCGACAATATTATTATGGAAAAGGGTGGCTGTTAATTCCCATGATCCATCGGTCTTCTGGCGCAGGATCTTGGCCGTCCCATCCAAACTGGCGGTCACCACCTGATGGCCATCGGGGCTGAAAGTGGCTGACTTGACCCAGAAGTCATGAGGAATGGTAGCTTTTATTTTCCATGATCCATCCGCTTTATGAACGTAGATTTTCGCCGTGCCATCGTCACAGGCGGTGACCAGGTGGCGGCCATTAATACTGACGCTGGCTGAGTTTACGCAGTCCTTTTCGTGAATCGTTGCTGTTGTAGCTAATTTGAATGTTTTACATTCAGACATCAGTTTTGTCGTAGTGAAAAAAAACAGGGCAGGTACATTAACCCTCTCCGGATTGCGGTCTGTGAGTGATTTCACTAACGCCTGATCATTTGTGAAGGACTCTAACCAATCATTGAGTTGATCATAATTTTTGCTGTTGATAGCTGTCCTTAGTTGATGCTGGTGTGATGAAGGAAACCGGCGATACCACGCTTTTGCCAGAGTATTATCTTGTTTGATACCATCGCGAAGTTGGGTACACACCCTTTCTAAACTGACAATATCCCGAAGTTGCAAACGGCTGCAAATCATGGGGCTTAATAGAACAGAAAAATACTGAAATAAAGGTCTATCCTTTTCCTTCATGTTAGCTACAACAACCGATCTACCTGCACTGACACATGATGACGAACGTTCCAATTGAGCTCTCATGGGTCGCGGCGGGTTTGACTCAGCAATGCAGGTATTGCTCTCTATTCCATGCACTTCTGATTCCTCCAAAAGTAGGTATTTATCTCCGATCAGCAAGGGCAGTCAATGTTGATACCGGAAAGTTGGAGTCAATTTTAGAATGAAAGTTCATAAAATGTTGTTAAGGGCAACAAGCAGAATTTCTGTCTTTCAGCGCACACAAGATGGCGTCACTCAGTGATAGCATGCAATGAATTATTGCTCCGCAGTTCAGTGATTTTCACCGACTGGTCGCCGGAGGCGGTTACCACATAGCGACCATCGGCGCTGAAGGTGGCTGAGTAGATCCAGCCATTATGAGAAATGCTGGCTTTTTCTGACCATGAGCCACTGGTCGCCTGACCGATGAATTTCGCTGCTCTGTCGTCGCAGGCAGTCACCAGATGGTGGCCGCCAGGGCTGAAGCTGGATTGGCATGATTCATATCTGTTAAACATCTGGCCAGCTGTCAGGTACCTAAAGAAACTGACAGGTTATAGATTGAACAATATCGCCAGAATGCTCACGACGCCCAGGGCAGTGGGCACGACGGTTGCCTCCGCTGATGAAGTGGATCTCCTGCTATTAACGGGGGAGGGGCCGGTAATGTAAGTCTTTCGGGTACTGGAATCAGAAATCGTATCGGCTACCCGACAGATTTTTGAGCCGAAGAGCAAGTGACCTTCAATGTTGACCAGTCCACTTAAAGCCGTGTCTGTGGAATCATTGATGGCCGTCCAGGTATTCTCGATCTGACAGATTCTCGGTGGCGTGTGTGTTGGCGTAACGGTTGGACTCATCAATTTTTGGCACTCATCGACCAGTTCCAATGGGTCAACGGCCTTCAGGCTGAATGGTGCCAACACCTGTCGCCATGGATGAGTTGCCTGCAGGTGGTTACAGGCGAGAGCCAGTTCAACCTGCGCAAAGATGGTTATAGCGATCCCCGTTACCTGGATCTGATTGCCTGCCATATTAAAGCGAGGGCTCTCTGAATCGGTATCTGTGTGACCTATAAGCGCGAAACCTCCTTTTCTTGCAGTAATAGATTCACGACGTGTATTACCGTGATTGGAAATGTTGATGGAGTTTCTGAAGATATCCATTTGAGTCCCGGGTCCAAGAACAAGCTCGCCTGCTTCTGCCATGTTGCCCCGGAATGTGTTTCCAATAACAGCGATCCTTTTTGACTGGTTCCTGATGGCAGGAAGATTAATAAATAGCCCATCCTCGGGAATAAAGCTTTGGATTATATTTTTGAAATGTTTACCTATGAGCGTGTTATTGACGAACCGCAAGCCAGGGCCCGGGCGCATATCATTGGCAGCTGCATCCAGAGGTTCCCTGCATTCAACATCGACTGCGGCCCCGTAAAGAGCAAGATGAAATACGTTGTTTTCCAGATTCAGTCTCCGGTTATAGCACTGTGCTAAAACAACGGAGTCAATAGGGTTATGGATCGAATGTTGAGTTGGCTGAAAAGTAACGTGCGCTACGTGACTATCTCTTGTTTCTGAAAACCGGAAGTTTTCAGCAGTGCCAACCCTGATCATATGGTTGTCTGTAAAACCTGACTTAAGCATGATGACGATTTCCTCGCCATCATCAGCAGCTCCAAGAATGTCCTGTCCATCCTTCAACAGAATTTCATTGTGAATATAGTACTTAACAGGGGTGGGAGCATCGGGTGGAGAAGGCGTTGTTACTGTTGGGGCATCGGATGAGAGCAGTATAACGGTGTTTTCTGGAATCCGTTTTATCTGTTCACTTAAATCTTTTGCAGGATCGGCGTTAAGAACAATGCACTGTCGTCCGGAAACAAGGTTTTTATATTGGCTTAGTCGTTGCTTAACCCCCGTCGTATGCTCTGGAAGAGCGTCACACGACACTGTTTTAAGAGGAGCCAGAGATGGAGGTTCGGTTGAAGATGGGCTCGTCGCCCCTGCTTCCGGGCTCAGGGTTTGTAACAGGAAGACAGTAACGATTAGTTGAGTCAAGTAATGCCGACAATTCATCATGTGTAAGAATCCCCGGAAACGGGGAAAGACTCCTATGGGGTTATAGATTGAACAATAGAGCCAGAAAGGCCATGACTCCCAAAGCACCCATCACATTTCTGGTACTCGATGATGCCGTGGGGACTGTGCCAGTATAGAGAGCTTTTTTGGCACTGCCAGAAAAGGGCGGAGTTATTGTCTGGCAGTTTTCCGTGCCAAAGAAGAACAGTCCCTCGAGGTTGATTAAACCCCTGCAGGTGATTACATGCCAGAACCAGTTCAAGCTGCCCGCTGATAGAGATAGCTGGTTATCAGATGCTTTCCATCGTCAGTGAGAGCGGCTCAGTTGACTGAATGACGCCAGTAAGGCTCCAAGTACAAACAGAATGGCGTCACTCAGTGACAGCAGGCAATGAATGATTGCTTCGTAGTTCAGTGATTGTCACTGAATACGAATAGGCGTTGGAGACGGTTACCACATATCGACTATCGGCGCTGAAGGTGGCTGAGTTGACGAAGTTATTATGGCGAATGCTGGCTTTTTCTAACCATGCCCCATCGGCTTGCTGACCAATGATTTTCGCT
>NZ_JAHHPS010000158.1:0-3544 GCF_024606275.1 Endozoicomonas sp. SESOKO4
TCAACACTATGGTGAAACCGATGAAGACTATGCAAACCGTGTTAAAGCCAACAACACGATGTATGGCTGGTCCCGACAGGAAAATTATCTGCAGTTTCGTGAACGCCGCGATCACTCCATGGAGATGTTTGAGCATGGCTGGGAGAAATACTTCAAGGAAAATGTGCCTGAATGGTCGTTCTCCCATGCAGAAAGTATTCCTTACTTCTACACTCTGGGTGCCTTGTACAAGAGGCAACAGGGCGATGATCAGAAAGTTCATGGTCATGATCAGAGCAATGCCCCTCAATCGGGGTCTCTATCTGCAACCATAACCCACTGACAGCTATGAGCCATTAAAAGCTGCTTCCTCATCTGGCTTAGTTATCACTTTTTCGGGTAATAGAAGTACTCGGCTCTGGGTAGTAAAATGACAAATGCCCGCCCCAATGCATTAAGCCTTGCTGTGGTCGTTGCAATCAGCTCCTCCATCATTGGTACTCAGGCTCTGGCGGATCGCAGGCTACAGACAAAGTCTTTCGATATTCAGGGCAATAAACATGTGGAGTTTACCTCGAGTGAGGTCATGGTCCAGCCAACTTTAGGTGATGACCAGCAGCCAATACCGAAATCTTTTACAACCACTTACCCTGATCGTACTCAAGTCAGAGCAGACTATGGCGTTCCTTCGGAAGGCTTTACAGACATTCTTTCTGGCATCAAGGGTGGCGTTTCCAGTGTTGATCTGTTTGAAACCGACGACAATGACTTTGCCCGGAAGTACACCAAAGTCCTGAAAGTCGGTAATGAAGGGATCTTCAGGTTCACCCATAACCTTGCAGAAAAAAAACTGGTCATTGAAGTCAGAGACGGAATGACCGATCAGGATTCCATTGAGGCTATTCGAAATCAATCTGGTGACATCCAACCATTAGATCCGTTAACAAAAATCGCCAGACCCGAACAACTGGCCGGATTACTGAAGGGTGCCAATGAAAGAGCAGGAAACCTTGGTGAAGTTGATAACTATGTCGCCCTTGCCACCGTTTCAGTAGACGAAGTTGAAGTGAATGGGCGCACCTTCATGCGTCTTGTCGCTGCTGCCGATGAGCCTCCCGAGTTACAGCGTCTTGGTCAATCACTCTTTATCAATGATGAAGCGCTTCTGGCGGCAGCCACCTCTGCCTATACGCAGGTTCATATTCTGAAAGACGATTTACAACAGAAAGCTCTGAACGAGCTGTTGTCCTGTCATAAACCCGTCGGCTATGTTGTTCACGTCGGGGATGAGACACAGATTTATCCTCTGCCTGCGGGTTATCCAAAGCTGGAAGTGGATCAGGTTTCGGGGGAAATGATTGTTTTCCGTCGTCAGAAACAGAATCCCACCGATATTGCCTTTGTGGAAAGCCACTATGATCTCTGGAAACAATTTAAAGACCACAGGACACAGGTTAATACCGCAGATGCCGCAAAAGCTCGCAACGCTCATGCGGCGGCAGTACTGGGTATGAATGACTGGGATGATACCTGGTCACTGGAAGAACAAGCCAGACTCCTCAGAAAGAAAATTGATGAAATGAACCGATCGGTGGCCGCAACATTTACCGGAACAGAGGTGACTCCGGAGCAGGCTGTAAAAAATATACTGGCAGTGATTGAAGGCCAGTTCGGCATTGTTTCAGACAATGAAAACGATCTGGGTGGCCGCTCTGAGTTCGTTCTACAGCATCTGCGGCAACAGGCAGAACAGACCGATGAGATATTCCGGGATAAACTGACGATAATCGAAGGTCAGCTCGGTCTGCCTGCCAATAAAAAAGATGACCCGAAAGCCCGTCATGAGATGATTCGAATGCACCTTTGGCTGAATTTGGCCAAGGTGGGTCAACAGCCATATTTTCAGCGTCAATATCAACAAAAGCTGGAAGCAAAGAAAAACTGTTTACAGAAATTTCAGCACATGGTCAATCTACTTCCAACGATTGACAAACACCTTCGCGATTCTGTGGCAGAAGCAAGAGTCTATATCAACACACAACTGGGAGCGGAGCTTGGTATTGATAACCGGGACGATACCCAGCCATTGGAAGAACAAGAAAGAATCATCAGGGAGAAAATTCTTGAAATCAAAAGAACTCTTGACGAAAAAGATGCTACAACAACACAGCCATGGCAAGAAGCTGTAAAAGCAAGACTGGCACCCATTGAAAGCAGGTTAGGTATTACTCTGAACCATGAAGATGATCTGGATACCTGCTATCAGTCCATTCAACAACAGCTGCAACAAAAGGTAGAACTCAACAATGTGGTCATCCAGAACTCACTGACTAACTTCGAAAGTATACTCGGTCTGGTCTCAGATAACAGAAAGAATCCGGAAGTCCGTCGACAGGCCATTCAGCAACACCTCAAACGACAGCAAGCCTGGGTCGCTCAACAGCTTCTTCAGCATGAGGACTCCAGAACAGATGCTGAAATAAAAGCTCGTTATGCAACCATTGCCGCTCATTTAAATATTCAGAATTTTGATAGCAATAAAAATATTGACGCTCAACAGGAACACCTGCTGCAAACATTTAAGACAATGAAAGCCCGGGAAGAAGATCTGCGTCAACAACTTAAGGCAATAACTAATCAGCTCGGTATGGAGGATTATTGCACCTTAGCCAAAAGAGACGCTCTGGCAGCGTTTCTTGGCATTGATCCGGCCAAAGACATCCGCCTGAAAGACAGCGATAGTATAAAATCAAAGGTAATTGAGAAGCTCCTGGAGCCTTCAAAGCTGAAAACTGAATTGGAAGACATCAAAACACCAGGCCATCCCAAACTGATGCCCGAGGTACTGGAGACAATTCGTGGGGTATTAATAGTTCTGAATGAGGGTAAATACTTCAATCAAAAGCAGAGTGTGTATAACCTTCATCAGATCATTTCTATACGCATAGATCAGAACATCAGAGAGGCCAGAAAGCGGTCAGAAGAAAAGGCCCATTCCATACTGGACCATGTGGAAAGATTACTCAACATCGAGATCAATGAAGGTGATTATAAAACAGCAAGACTCGAAAGGATTCTGACAAAGCTTGATGCCGGTGATATCTCAAAAGACGAGCTGAATGAAATGCACGATACGCTCTGGTGGGAAGACAGTTCAGACAGTTCAGACAGTTCAGACTGGGAGTATCCGGAAGGGAACTCTTCGGAAATGGCTATCAAACCCATGACGATTCGTGATCGTCTCAACTACATAATCGAAGAATGGGATCAGCGAGCCAGAGAACAACAAGCAAGTCGTCTTATCGATCTGGAGGACGAGCTGAATATCGCCCCTCATGAAAACCCTTATGCTATTGAGAGAGGCAAAAGTTTCACAGCTAAACTGGCCAGTGATCTGGAGGTAGAGTTTGAAGACGATGACAACCTGTCTGTCCGGCAATATGTTCTAAGCGACAGAATTCAGGAATTACGGGATAGAGTAGGCGAACTCTATGAAGATGAGAGTGCCAGGAGAACCTGTAACAATAAAATTGCTCATCAACTCAACATTAAAGATTATAAAGAT
>NZ_JAHHPS010000004.1:0-1056 GCF_024606275.1 Endozoicomonas sp. SESOKO4
GCCAAGTAAACAAGGTTGCGTCAGTAATGTCGGTTTCTCGTTTAAGCTGAGCCACAGAAGCATTATTGGGGGGTTATCATCTTCTGGATAACAGACTCTTTCATTTCTCTGGAGTATCAAGCCATAACAGCCTCTTTGTGAATGCTCTCAGTTATTGAGAGTCATGCCACTGCCTTTGTTATCTTTGCTGCAAGTGTTGGGTTGAAAAGTGTCAAATCATGCATATCCTTAAAAGCAACTCATTTTAAGGAGAATGTAGAAATGATAAAGAAGCTTGTTCAATTGTTATGTACGTGCGTTGCTTTGCAATTTAGTAATCTATATGCTAAAGACCAGTTGGATAAATTATATTACCAATTCTCGACTCAAAAAATGCCCAAACTCTTTGATTCTATACAGCATGCATTGAGTGAATCGCCAGAACTCTCTCAAAAAGCAACAGTTAAAGAACTAAAACATGTAACAAAAAGAGCATATAGAACTTGGTATAAAAGCCTGGACACACTTAGCAAAATTGAAATTGGCACTGTAGCTGAATTGATAAGAATAAATTTATCAGTAGCATACTTTGAAAAAAAAGTTGATGTTTTTATGGAATCGAACAGCCATATGATCAGTTGGGAAATACCTCTCTACCAGCAAATAATTGATATCTTACTTGGCGTGTGGGGTGGAGTGTTTTTCGAAACTGACGATTTAGCAGTGGTTAGAAAAGATTTTTATCATTTATTCACTTGTGACGATTATGATTGCGCAAAAATTGCAGAAGATTTTTCATCTCAACAAAGTGAGATGCATACCCAAGCAATACAAAGATATTTTGATTGTAAGAGAAAAAAATCTCTTCTTTTTGGGGAGCATCTTGCTGAATTATGTGAATTAATTAATAACGATAACTTTGACAAAGTAACATACTTTGTATAATCGAAGAACAACAAAAACTGGATGGAGTCAACCTAACCAATGGCTACAGTTCGTTATTGGGACTTTCCTTTTTATTAGGTGTCAGGTGCTAATTTTAAGCTGTCAAGTGGTAATCGTAAATGAGTCAGGCTG
>NZ_JAHHPS010000001.1:0-1051 GCF_024606275.1 Endozoicomonas sp. SESOKO4
CTGTGCCCAGAAGCAGCGTAAACTAAATATGTCTTGGAAGTAACCGCCACCTGACAAATGCAGTCAAAGACGGTGAAGAAGTTTTGCTACATGGTAAAAGAATTACATTCTTAGAAAATGATTCTAAAGATCAACAATATATCAGACAGGAATCTGAAGCAGATAAATTTGCACAGACAACATTAATTCTTGAAAGTGAATGCTCTGCTTTCTTGAAAGAAGGGGTTTTCACTAAAGCTGCTATCAGCCAACTCTCTCAAGCAATAGGCATGTTTCCCGGTATTATTTCCTGTCGTTATCACTACGATTCCTGATGTGAAAGACCGTCTGAAATACCCTCTGTAACCGAAATATCCAAGCTTTGAATTCATGAAGATTCCGCCCACTTATGGGCCACTTACAATATGCACATTCCTTTTTTGATGTCGTCCAGCTGGACACTGACGGAATCCTATAATGACACGCCGGTTGGCAATGCTGTCTCTACGCTCGAAAGCACTTTTGCCATGACAGGTGTTGAAATTACCCGGGATATCATCAGTTCCATGTGCCGTACCGAAATTGGTGGTAAAGGCTACTACCTGAAACGGTATACCGGAGGCGGGAAAAATCTTCGCCGGTACATTGGCAGAAGCCGTATCCGGGGGGAATGGGAAAGCATGCTGTTTTTCCGTGAACACGGTATTCCTGCCGCCAAAGTGGTCGCCTATGGGCAGGAAATTCAATGGGGCATTATGACGCGCGGCGCACTGGTGACCGAAGAGGCACCCAATACTCTGGATCTTCGCCAGATGGTCAGAGACAGTATTCATTGGCTGAAAGATCGGACCTGGATGGCCAAAGTTATTGAGCAGTTAGCTCCAGCGGTCAGAACCATGCATAACCAGAGCTTCATCCACACTGATCTCAAGTGGCGAAATATTCTGGTTTCACAGAATGAAAATCCTGAAATCTGTTTCATTGATTGTCCTGCTGGCCAGAAGGTTCTTCCCTTTTTCCTGGAGCGAGGGATTACCAAAGATCTGGCCTGCCTTGATAAGATGGGCAAGCA
>NZ_JAHHPS010000159.1:0-10873 GCF_024606275.1 Endozoicomonas sp. SESOKO4
CTGCTGACCTCATCGGAGGTAAACTTAATCTGTTCGTTATTGCTGTAGTCGGTGTATGTGATCTCACCGAACAGGGTCCAGTGTGGAGCTACCTTGTAATCGATGCCGGTAGAAATTTGCATGGGCAGAGCTGTTTCTGCGGTCGCATCTTTATCGCTGAAATCAAGAGGAATTTGGCCAGCAAATCCAGGAGCACCGGATCTGAAAGATGTTTTGCCATCTGCTTCAATATCGACTTCAGAACGGTAGTTGATCCCCCAACCCCAGCGGTCGTCATCTGAGCGGTACATCGCACCCAGACGAACACCGAAGGTATTGTAACCGGTCATATCGTTGTAGCCCACTGCTGCACCTACAGCCCCATTCGCTAAATTTGACATCAATTCGATATCAGCAGCGACGTAAGTCAGGCGGTAGGTACCCCCAACGGACCAGTTGTTGTTGATGCGATAAGATAATCCCAGACCCGCTTCAATAATCTTGATGTCAGTAGAGTAGTCGTCTGTAACGGGTCGTACGCTGCCAACAGTCAGATCTTCATACTTGGCAGCAGCACCACCAGAGGCATAGATACCGTAACCCAGAGTGAACTTCTCATCCAGTATGGTCAGACCTGTCAGGCCGCCAGCCGGAGAGAAGGTGGTATCGCCATCAGTAAAATTGACACCATTCGCCGGACTACTGACTTTGTTAAAGGTAGGAGATAAGTGCAGAGCAATATCATCAGACTCCGCAAAAGCCAGACCGGCCGGGTTAAAGAAGATCGCACTGGAATCATCGACAGAAGAAACAGCTGCACCTGCCAATGCAGTGTATTCGGCATCCCAGAGAGTCGCTTTTTCAAAACCACCGGCTACTGCCTGACCTGCTGAAACAGCAACTGCCAGAGAGGAGGCCAAAGCTAATGGAGTGAGAGAAAAATGCGAGGAACGAGTGTGGCTTTTCATTATAACTCCTGACGTCGGCAAGACCTGAGGCGACTCCTTGTTACAAAAAGAAATTACCAACAGAGAGAACTTCTTTTTTCATTAACAAGTGATATGAGACTGCCTGATTGCGAACGTTGTTTGCTCTTTTCGAGTCTTCTCAGGTTCGCTGGTCGAAGGGCCGCTAGTCTTTTTGTGCTTATTATTAGTGTGTGTTGTCGTTTAAAAATGTCCGCTTGTTGAATGACGTTTTAACGTGCTTTGAAACGGGTATTTGAAACGACAGTACGAAATATCTCTGTTTAGAGGAGTCGAGTCAAGACAGGGTTGGGTGTTAATTAAAATTCGAATAGTATTCGATTTTCATTTTAATGAATTTAAGCTGTTTTGATTCGGTCTTATATTGCTAACTTTTTGATATTTAATGATTTTTATAAAAGGATGAGATTTGAATTAGCATCAGAAAAAGATGTAAAAAAATTGAAAAAAATTTGCAATTAGAGAGTCAGATTGCTCTCTAAGTCTTGGTAATTGCGTCAGGTTGAATACTTAAGATGTTTTTTATATAAATGAAAGACAAGTACTAATGAGGTCATCCGGACCTGCATAAGCCTCCGTAGTCTGAGGAAAGTTCCTGTTCAATTAAGTAAGCGTCCTGATATGGGGTATGTGGCCTTGGGCGTATAATTTTAATATTAATTAATCGGACTCACTCTTTTTTTCATGCTGCTTTACATTCTGGATTTATTTGGCACCGCTGTCTTTGCCATCAGCGGCGCCTGGCTGGCCTGTCGTAAAGATATGGATATCTTTGGTGCCATGGTTCTGGCGTTTGTCGCTGCCGTGGGGGGGGGGGGCACGATTCGCGATGTCCTTTTAGGCGGCACACCGGTTTTCTGGGTACAGGATCACGATTACGTTCTGGTCATTCTGGTCTCAACCCTGTTGGCGATTTTGATAAGACGCTGGCATCAGAAAACGCATCATATGATGTTGATTTCTGATGCGCTGGGTCTGGCTGTATTTACGGTGATTGGTGTCACTAAAGCTCTGGATTTCGGCGCTTCAGCCATTGTCGCTGTCATGATGGGGGTTCTCACCGGCTGTGGCGGTGGCGCTATCCGGGATCTGCTGTCTGGTGAAGTGCCACTGGTGCTGAAAAAAGAGGTGTATGCTTTTGCCGCTATGGCGGGTGGTGCTCTCTTCGTTGCATCAGAGTCTTATATTGGCGTCAATATGGCCACATTGTTGTCTGCGGGTCTGGTTCTGTTACTCAGACTGTTGGCTCTTTATAAGAAATTATCTCTCCCTCGTTTTGACCTGCCACCCATTTCCCGATGACTTTAACGCGCTCTGACATATAGCTATTTGATCAGAGCTCCCATGCTTTTAATAACTGTTGTTTACTAATCGTCGTTTATGCCTTTAAAAAAAGGCAGCGAAGCGTTTCTGCGTCTATACCTTTCAAACCAACACACAACACAATGAGGTTTGAAAATGACTTTGTGTTTACGACAGAGGGTGGCTGTTCTGTCACCTCTTCTTGCCGCTATGGCCGTTTCCTTTCATTCTGGCAGTGTCTACTCTGCGGGTTACGGCGTTTATGAAAACTCAGCCAGCTACATGGGCACAGCCTATGCGGGCAGGGCTTCCAACCCCCAGGATGCTTCTATTGCAGCCAATAATCCTGCAGGTATAGCTTATGTTGAGGGTATGCAGGTTTCTGTGGGTTCTGCTGTCATTCTTGAAGGAGGGGAATTTGAGGGTCAGCATACAGCGGGTGGAACGGTGATTGCCCAGGGTAAGACGGAAGATTTCGTGTCAACAAGCGGGATTCCTTTTGGGCATTTTGTTATGCCACTGAATGAGCAAATCAGCTTTGGTATAAGTGGGTATGCTCCTAATGGTATTGAGCTGGATTATGACAAGGATTGGGCGGGTCGTTTCTTTGGTAATAAAACCAGCGTTAAAACCGTGAGCCTGCAGGGAACGGTTTCCTATAAATTTCAGGAAGACCTTTCGGTTGGGTTTGGGTTAATTGGTTCCTATGTGGAGGGGGAATTAACTCAAAATGTCAATCCCCTTGTGCCTGCTGCAAAAGCAAAGATTGAGGGTGATGCCAACGCATTGGGTTGGACTCTGGGAGCACTGTGGAATGTTTATGATAAAACCTACGTTGGCCTTGCTTACTTCTCAGAACTTGATTTTGAAATCGAGGGAGATGTAAAAGTTGAGGGTCTGGCCCCGGTTGAGTTGAAATCAGATGCAAAGCTCGATATCACTATGCCAGAAAAAGCGGCTCTAAGCCTGACTCATGAGCTAAACGATGAATGGACTCTCATGGCTGAGGCCACCTGGACCCGTTGGAGCCGGTTCGAGGAATTTTATGTCAGAGCCGATAATTCTGCCCTGTCCAGCTACGTCCCAATCAACTGGAAAGATGTTTGGGCCTGGAGTTTTGGTGCGACATGGCAAGTACTGCCAGAGTGGAAACTGAGGGCAGGCTATATGTTTGATGAGTCCCCCGTCGATGATGACAATCGTACAGTCCGTACACCGGATTCGGATCGTAACTGGTTTACCGTGGGAGCAAACTGGAGGCCTGATACCAACATCTCCGTTGATATTTCCTATGCATATGTGAGTCTGAAAGAAGGTAAAATCAATGAATCCAAGTACAGCCCGGATCAAAGGGCTACTCCAAATCCTTTTTACGGCACAGTAACAGGCGATTACAAGAACAGCTCCAATATTGTAGCTGCACAATTGAATTATATTTTCTAGACTTGTTCCGTCTGCGACCTTGCCTGTCTCTGCAGGCAAGGTCTTGGTGAAGGTTTTTCAGAACCAGGGAATAAGTCGATGAAATCAGTCTTTAACAACAAAACGATTAAAAAAAGTCTCAAGATGGCCGCGTTAGTGGTGACAGCAGGTACTCTGGTTTCGGGGTATGCATACCAGCCTGTCGGCGAAAAAGATGAAGTCATTACCGAAAAGCGTACAGTTGATCAGGACAAAATCTGTCAGGATCTTGGGCATCTTTTTACCAAGAGCCGGGATGGCTTTTCGGATATACGTAAACAGCCTTCTTTTTACAATAAGATCACCATCTGGCAGACAGACTATCAACCACTGAACGGTGGCTGTGAGGTTTGGCAGTGGTCCAATCGCTATAGCTATGTATGCAGTCGAGTCCTGCCTGATGAGCAGACTGCGACTCTGGCTTTTGACGAAGCCAACCGTATCATCGGTCAATGTCTGCCCAGGAGTTGGAGTCAAAAGGAGGTGACATTGCCAGACCAGAAAGGCGAAAAAATTCAGTATTCCATCAATGGACAGGTCAGGGGCTCTCTGGAAAAGGTCAGTACTGGTGGCCTGTTTTCCAAAGACTGGACGGTTTACCTGTTGATTTCATCGCCGGAAAACACTCAGTAGTAATGATATGACTGGAAGAGGGGCGTTCTGTCCGTTGGTCCTCACGGACATTGTGGGGTGGGCAGGATGTTTTTCGAAGTTGCGAAGTTGCATTATTGCCATTTTGAAAAAACTTTTATTACTTCTGTTTCCTTTCTATTTGGGCACTTCGTGGGCTTATGACTTTCCTATCAGGGATCCATTTCTGGCCACCGTCGTTGGCACTCCGCCCGGGCAACAGGTGAAGCTGGGGCAGGGTACTGTCCGTGAGGCGATTTTAGGATTGGCTGACGAAACCATTAAGGGGGCGCCGGGTATATTCTGGGATGTGATGAAACCCCGTTTCAAATTGGCCTGGCAGGAGCAACCTGCTCCGTTGATATTTATCATTGCAGGTACTGGGGGGCGTTTCGATACCAGTAAGGTCGAGTTCCTGAAAAAGGTTTATTATCAGGCCGGCTTTCATGTCATTCAGATCTCATCCCCCACCAGTTACGACTTTGTTGTTTCCAGCTCCCGAACTCATCGGCCCGGCCTGACCCGGCAAGATTCAGAAGATATCTATCGTTTGATGAAAGCGTCTGTCAAGCGGGTCCTCTCCTTTAAAAAACTGGAGATTAGTGGCTGGTATCTGACAGGTTACAGCCTTGGCGCTCTCAATGCTGCGTTTGTAGCCCGAATAGACAGCGAACAGAACGCGTTTGGCTTTGAACGAGTATTGTTAGTGAACCCTCCTGTTGACTTGCGGCGCACCGTCGATAGCCTTGATCGTTTACTACAGGTGGATGTGCCGGGCGTTGACAGTGCAACAACGCTTTTTAATCACTACTTTGACAAGCTGGCTGCCTATTTTAAAGCTCATAAAAGTATTGATTTGGATGAACCCATGCTGGTTCAGGTGATGAAAAGCACTTATGCCATGAGCAGAGAAGAGCTGGCGCTGCTGATAGGCGTCAATTTCAGGCTGGTAGTAGCGTCCCTTTATTTCACTTCTGCTGTCATGACCTGGGACGGCAAACTGATCCCCGGATATTTCAGGCTCACGCGAAGTGATAGTCGAACTCCTTATTTTAAGCGGGCTATGTTTTGCGGTTTTGAATGCTACATCGATAATGTGCTGATCCCCTACGTAGAGAGGCAGAAGGGAATCCACTCCGGTCAGAAAAAATCCCTCCGAATGCAGCGCACTTTTATCTTTGAGCAGAGCGGTCTGCCTCGCCTTAAGACCTGGCTGAAGCGTGCCCGCCATGTTGGTGTGATGCACAATGTGGATGACTTTATTATTGATAAGAAAGGGCTCGACTTTCTTTATGACACCTTCAGAGGGCGGATAAAAATTTACCCTCTGGGTGGGCATATGGGCAATCTGAAATACCATCAAAACGTACGGGATATGCTCAGCTTTATGAAGGGTAGGGGGTTCCCTGATGCCTAGAGCCGGGCTCCTGTTGCTGTTTTTTTCTCTCATAGTCTTTAATGTCCTGGCTGATCAGCGTATCCCCTATGCAGATCCTATGGATACTCTGAAGTTCAGAGACACTGATGATGAGCTGTTGGAAAATTGGCATCACAATCCAATGTCTTTTATGGATGTTTATGATCCACTGGAGTCCTTCAATCGCGAGGTGTTTGCTTTCAATCGGCAGTTGGATCGCTATTTTCTTGAGCCTGTTATGCAGCTTTATGAAACGGTGACTCCGTTTTTCGTTCGGATAGGGATTGCCCATTTTTTTCAGAATCTGAAAGAAGTTTCCACTCTTATGAACAACCTGCTTCAGTTTGAGGGTGAGCGAGCTGTCAGATCAGTCGGTCGATTATTCATCAATTCTACTCTGGGTATGTTGGGCTTTTTTGATCCTGCTGAAAGTATGGGGTTGCCCCATCATCCCAATGAATTTGGCAATACTCTGGCAAAATATGGCGTGGGGCCCGGACCTTATCTGGTGGTTCCGGTGATTGGCCCATTCAGTTTGAGGGATGTCAGTGGTCTGGTCGTCGATCTGGTAGCAGAAGATTATATTGATTTTCTTGGGGTGCCTGCACAGGTGTTTAGCGAACCTGAACTGTTTGCTATCTATGGCATTAACTATCGTTACACCGTACCCATGAGCTATGACGATTTCAGTTCGCCCTTCAGCTACGACATCATTCGCTTTCTCTACACCAGAAAGCGGGAGTTGGAAGTGGGTATTATTAAGTAACCGTGAATTGTGTTGGTAATAGAAGGGAAGTGTCTTCCAGCTCAACGGCAATCACGGAGCTGGAAGAAGATAACTTAGACTTCTTTGCGAATAAACACCCACTCCTTGTCATTCGACATGGCTTCGTTATAGCTATAGCCCTCATAATCAAAACCTTTCAGGTCATCGACTTTTTTCAGGCTGTTATCTATGGCATAACGACACATCAGGCCTCTGGCTTTTTTAGCGTAGAAGCTGATGATTTTGTACTTGTCACCTTTCCAGTCCTTGAAAACCGGAGTGATGATCTGACCTTTCAACAGTTTGGGTTTAACAGCCTTGAAGTACTCGTTGGAGGCCAGGTTGACCAGAATGTCGTCTTTTTGGGCAGCCATTTCTTCGTTCAGTTTGTCGGTGATCTGTTCGCCCCAGAATGCATAAAGGTCTTTTCCTGCCTGGTTGGCAAATCGGGTGCCCATTTCCAGACGATATGCCTGCATCAGGTCGAGAGGTTTCAGCAGACCATAGAGACCAGAGAGAATGCGCAGGTGTTTTTGCGCATAATCAAACTGTTTGGCATTCATAGTCTCAGCATCAAGTCCCGTGTAAACATCACCTTTGAAGGCGAGGACAGCTTGTTTGGCATTATCCCGGGTGAAAGGTTGCTGCCAGGCTTCGTAACGGGCTGCATTCAGCTGTGACAGTTTGTCGCTGATGCTCATCAGGCTGCCGATATCTGACGGACTCAGCCTGCGCAACTGATTAATCAGGTCCTGAGACTGGTCCAGGAACTCTGGCTGACTGAACTTTTTCGTCACCGGAGCGGTGTCATAGTCCAGGGTTTTGGCAGGTGACACGACAAAAAGCATATTGGTTTTCTTCCTTAGCACTATGGAACACATCCTAGTTGAGGGCGGAGGTGTTTGGTAGTGAATTGTCTCTATTATGTTGTTAGGCAGCATGAGAGAGCAAGCTGGACCCGGACTTTCAGACACTAATGAGATCGAATGAGGGTCACCAGTTCTGTTGTTTTTTCTTCCATCAGCGCCTGATCTCCCCGGCTTTCCACATTCAGTCGAATGACCGGCTCAGTATTAGACATTCTGAGGTTGAAACGCCACTCTCCCATATCAACGGAGATGCCATCGGTACGATCAATTTCAGCGGCATCTTGTTCGTACCTGATCAGAATGGTCTCAATGGTCTGTGCTGGATTTTCAACTGTGCTATTGATCTCCCCGGAAGCGGGAAATTTGTCTATTCGTTCGGCCACCAACGCAGAGAGTGTCCGACCTTTCTGAGATAATAGTTCTGTAACCAGCAGCCAGGGAATCATGCCAGAGTCACAGTAAGCAAAGTCACGGAAGTAATGGTGGGCACTCATTTCACCACCATAAACGGCATCTTCTTTGCGCATTCTCTCCTTGATAAATGCGTGACCCGTTTTGCAAAGCACCGGCTCTCCTCCAGCACTCCTGACTTGGTCTATGGTATTCCAGGTCAGTCGCGGGTCATGAATGATCTTTGCCCCCGGCGTATGGTTCAGGAAGGCTTCACCCAGAAGACCCACAATATAATAACCCTCAATAAACTGCCCCTTTTCATCGAACAGGAAACAGCGGTCAAAATCGCCGTCCCAGGCTATCCCCATATCGGCCTGATGTTCGAGAACAGCATCGCTGGTTGCCGGGCGACACTCAGGCAACAGCGGGTTAGGAATGCCATGGGGAAAGTTACCATCGGGCTCATGATGAACTTTGATAAATTCAATGGGGACTGAAGTGGATTGAAAACGGGCTTCAATCGCATCAATCACATGGCCTGCCGCACCGTTACCTGCATTAACAACCAGTTTCATGGGCTTTAGCCGAGTAGGTTGGATGTAGCCAAGCATGTGATCAATGTAGTCATCAAGAACGCTGACTTCTTTATAATCACCCTTCAGAGAGCGGTCTGTTATGGGTGAGGCGTCGTTTAATGGTGCAGCAACAAATGTATCCTCGACCAGCTTCTGTATCTCACGCAGACCGGTTTCACCTGAAACAGGTTTACTGTCTTCTCTGACCAGTTTCATGCCATTGTAGTCTCTGGGATTGTGGCTGGCCGTTACCATGATGCCACCATCTACTTTCAGGTGTGACGTTGCGAAGTAGATTTCTTCCGTGCCACATAGACCTATATCCAGAACATTGACTCCGCCCGATCTCAGGCCATCACTCAGTGCGGCTTTCAGGGAGGGTGATGAAAGCCTAATGTCTCCACCAACAACGACGGTGTCTGCTTTTAAGTATTCTGCTGTTGCACGACCAATGCGCCAGGCAATGTCTTCATTCAATTCATCCGGCATGCGGCCCCGGATGTCATAGGATTTGAAGCAGTTCAGAGATTTCATTCATAACATCCGTTTCTGGTGGTGTTCTAATAATACCCTTTTGTTGTGTTAACCCGTAAGTACAAAAGATGTCGCAAAAGTGCAGTGCTTCGCCAATAAGGCGTTAAAAAGTGGTTCAGATTGCTGGTGAGCAGGGCTTTAGGGGGAGGAAAGTTAATGATTAATGGCTGTCGGTTTTTGATAGCCAGACGATCAAGTCTGGCTATCGTTCTGAGGTAAGTGAAAATTATAGATTTTCTTCAGCGTATGCCGCCAGTGGCGAGCGTGGGACTCCCTGTAGTTGGACTGCGCCACCGTGTGGAAAGTTTTTAAATCGTTCAGTCATGTAAGTCAGTCCCGAACTGGTCGGTGCGAGGTAAGGGGTATCAATCTGAGCCAGGTTGCCCAGGCAGATGACCTTACTACCGGAACCCGCACGGGTGATAATGGTTTTTATCTGGTGCGGTGTCAGGTTCTGACATTCATCAATGATGATCAGGCTCTGCTGAAAGCTTCGTCCCCGGATATAGTTCAGGGATTTGAAATGGAGAGGGACCTGCTTGAGAATGTAATCCACACTGCTGTTGGTGGATTCATCGTCGTAGTGCAGGGCTTCGAGGTTGTCAGTAATGGCGCCCAGCCAAGGCTCCATTTTCTCCGCTTCCGTGCCCGGCAGGAAGCCAATGTCTTCATCCAGCCCCCGGGTTGAACGGGTCGCTATGATTCGACGGAACTGTTTGGTGGCTACTGTCATCTCGATCGCTGCAGCCAGGGCCAGAATGGTTTTACCTGAGCCCGCAGCACCGGTCAGGTTGACCAGATGAATGTCGGGGTCCAGTAAAAGATTCAGGGCTATGGCCTGATGAATATCGAGAGGTTGAAGCCCCCAGGCTTCCTGACTCATTAATGCTTCACGGCAGAAGTGTTGCAACTGGACTTCGTCCTGAGTGATGGCGTTCACCCGAGCTACAAATCCAGTGTCGTCCAGTAAAAACTGGTTCAGATGGATGTCCTCTCCGAGCTCTTCTTTCAACAATCGGTGATAGGTATTACTCTCCAGCTGTTCTGTCTGAACCTGGGAAACCCGGTCCCAGAAGTTGCCTTCAAACAGCCGATAACCTTTATTGAGTAAACCAATATCGGAAACCAGCTGGTCGCTGTGGTAATCCTCCGTTGGAATTCCGCATCCCCTGGCTTTGAGACGCATATTGATATCTTTGGTCACCAGGATCACCGGTATACCCGGATGGGTTTCCTGAAAATGACAGATATCGTTGATGATGCGGTTATCGTTATTGCTGGTGGGCAGTGTGGTGATGTTTTCTATACGGTGAGAACTCAGGATTGAGAGAGTACCCTGAGGCTCTGATTTATTACCACGTCTGATAGGAACGCCTGCTTCGATCTCCGAGGGTGAGGCAGTACCCAGTATCTGGTCAATCAGCCTGATGGCCTGTCGGCAGTCAGCGGCGATGGTTTGCTTTCCGTTCTTAAGCTTGTCCAGTTCCTCCAGAACGGTCATGGGGATGAGCACTTGATGCTCTTCAAAGTTGAGGATTGAGTTAGGGTCGTGTATCAGAACATTACTGTCGAGAATGTAGGTGGTTGTTTGGGTTGAGATGATCGGCCTGGCTTGCAAGGCGTTTCCCATAGGCGGTTTCCTCGTCCTTTTTTTGGATCTCTCATATTTGATTCTTATCGAAAACCAGCAAGTCAGCAAGTTTAAATTTCCAATAGAAATAAAAAATTTTAAATACTGATTTTATTATTTTAATAAGTGAAATTTGATTCTAAACTTAGAGGATTACATTCATATTTCTGCTAAATGATACGTCTGGAAATCGTTACAAATTTTTTCGTTTACTCCGCTTTTTCAGGGCCATTTATAGGGGTTGAAAGGCTGCCACCAGCGAATTTCGGTTGAATATTCGCTAGCAGCCTGTCGGACTTAAGCGTCCGTAGCGAGGATTGCAAGAAATTGA
>NZ_JAHHPS010000160.1:0-1129 GCF_024606275.1 Endozoicomonas sp. SESOKO4
GTCAGGAACCCATCCACAACATCGTAGTATTTGAGGATACTGGACACCTGTTCAAAGGTATCCGTTTGATAAACCCGACCTTCAGGATCAATGAATAATATTTTATCATCCCGCTCGGGGTATTTGATGTTGTCCTGTTCTGTGCCATGGTGACAGACTTTGGGCAAACCCACTTTCGCCGCCGCTTCATTGATCTGGTCGATCATGCTTTCCTGAAAATGAGTCAGGGTTCCCTTGTTCGGATCAAACCTGCGCCTCTCACGCGTACCTAACCCTTCAGTCACACGTCGATAAGCGGACAGCCAACGCGCTCTGGCCAATTCGCTGGAAAACTGCCCCGCGCCCTTGTTCGCGGATAACCGTTCAATTCGAGCCGCCTCTTCCCTGATGCTATTGCCCAGGTCGGCTGAAGAACTGTCCAGGCGCTTGAACAGGGCAAACAGGTCAATGTCTGCCGTAAACAACCGATGGGAGCCATCGTCATTGACCTCTGCCATGACCTTCAGGGGGCGAAAATCCTTATATTCCGGACGCTTAATGCCGTACTCTTCACTTTTATACTCGACACTCCAGAGGGAATTGGACTGCCGGGTCAAACGATACTGGAACAGCACCGGGCGCTCACCGGCCCTGCCATCGCTGGATTCAATGGCGCGAGTCACCGTTGCCAGATAGCTGCCATCCTCCAGAGCTGTCAGCGAGCCCAGCTTTCCCTGTGCCAGTCGGCGCTCAATGGCGCTCCAGTCCATTTGCAGCTGAACGGCCGCCATTCCCGGCAGGCGGGATGAATGGACATTCTGGCTGTTCCCCTTTTCAATATGCGACCAGTGTTCCAGGCCGTCTTTTCCAAAGACCTTGGACAACGCGGAATCAAAAGGAATCAGGCCCGCCTGTATGCCCCAGTCCGCACTTTTGCCCTTCACGCTTAAACCTTTTGTGGCAATTTTTATACCCTTGCCCAAACCATGATTGAGCAGGTCGGACGCGTCCGGGTTAATGGGTCGGGTGGCAATCAGTGCCTGGTTTTTACGGGCTATCTCCCTGAATCCTTGCCAAAGGGCCTGCGGTACACCAGAAGCCGCAAAAGCCTGGTCACCCTGGAGCAGATTTCCCGCCCACTGTTCCAGAG
>NZ_JAHHPS010000161.1:0-1041 GCF_024606275.1 Endozoicomonas sp. SESOKO4
GAGATCTACACTCTCTCCGTCGTCGGCAGCGTCAGATGTGTATAAGAGACAGGAACGGTAGGTCTGCCCCCCTTCCACGACAAAGCTCTGGTATTCATTATTCAGAACATTCACACCAAAGCGACTCATAACCGAAAGGGTGATGTCGATGTAGGGTTTGGAAACCAGTTCACCATCAATGTTAATGATCGTTTTGCCTGATGCTAATGGGGCTGCCATCAGCATGGCAGTCAGGAACTGACTGGAGATATCGCCCCTGATGCTGACGTCTCCCCCCCTTAAGACCCGAGCCTGAAATTTTCAGAGGCGGGAAGTTTTCCTTACCCAGGTACTCAATGTTTGCACCAGCCTGTTCAAGACAGTAAGTCAGATCGCCGATGGGTCGCTCATACATTCTGGGCTCACCCGTCAGAGTGTATTCACCTTCCCCCAGAGACAAAGCCGCCGCCAATGGCCTCATGGCAGTACCCGCATTCCCCAAAAACAGAGTCAGACGTTGACCAGAGCCCAACGGACCAGCTACTCCAGTGATTTTACAAACAGTATTGCTGTCTGACAGTTGATACTGAACACCCAGCGCTTTCAGAGCTCTGAGCATATAGCGAACATCATCGCTATCCAGAAGATTGCTGATGGTCGTTGTACCTTCTGCCAGCGCGGCAAGCAGTAAAATACGATTGGACAGGCTTTTTGAGCCAGGAATAGACACCTCCCCTTGCACGCGGGAGATGGGCTTTAAAACGAGTTGCTCCATTGGACTTCTTAACTGGCCGAATGATAGGAGGCAACGATTATACCGCAATACATCCATAAATCAGCCGGTGTTAAGCAGTCCATAAAAGAAAACAGGCCGTAAAGCGGCCTGTTTTCTTTTATGGAAGCAGTCAGTATCAGACAATCTTACCGTGACACTGTTTGTACTTCTTGCCAGAACCGCAGGGACATGGTTCATTTCGGCCAACTTTACGGCTTTCACGAACGAAAGGTTCAGTCAAACCTTTTGGCGACTCATGCTCTTCCACGGAGTTCTCTGCCATACCC